>JAKARU010000076.1 GCA_021819225.1 Thermoplasmata archaeon | reverse complement strand
GTTCCTCGATCTTTGATTCTATACTCTTTTTCTTTCTTGTGAGATCTCTTTTGCTAAGCCCCATACGTACTAATTTAATCAGGTAAAATAAATATTTGCATTTGGAAGAATATTCAAATTCAATAATTACTATTAAAATGACTGTGGCAAAACAATAAAGTTTTACACATTAAATTCATAGTGGAACTATGGAAGTTCTAAACTACTGGATAAAACTGGAATATGATCACAGTAACAAGACATATAGTGGAAAGGAAAAGATACAGCTTGAAGGAAAGGAAGACAAACTAATTCTGAACACTCTGGAACAGAAAATAAGCAAGATAACTCTTGATGGAAAGAATGTGGAACTTCTTGCAGGCAGGAGGGACGACGAAAAGGTGATCGAGGCAAAATTAAATGGAAAATCACTTCTTGAAATCGAATTCACTTCAAAACTTAATGACGCATTAACTGGACTTTATCTGGCAAGGGCATCAGACGGCTCAGAGATGGCAACTACCCAGTTCGAGTCCATAGGTGCCAGAAGGGCGTTTCCATGTTTTGACAATCCATCCATGAAAGCAACTTTTGATATAGAGATCACCACAGGCTCAGATCTTGATGTGATTTCCAATATGCCTGAAAAGGAGGTAGTCAAATCAGGCAGCGTGAAGACTGTCAAGTTCCAGAGAACACCAAGAATGTCAACCTACCTTGTTTACATAGGAATAGGAAAGTTCGAGACAAAGGAGAGCAGCTTTGAAAATGTAAAGTTATATCTTTCTGGACTCAGGGGAAACCTTGATACTACCGATTTCCCTCTTGTAATGGCAGCACAGTCTCTCGAATTTTTTAACAAATACTTCGGGATAAAATACCCATTGCCAAAGATGCATCTCATATCTGTTCCAGAATTTGCAGCAGGTGCGATGGAAAACTGGGGCGCAATAACATTCAGGGAGGTTGCAATCCTGGTCAACAAGAGTACCGGAGGGGCAACAAAAAAGAGGGTTGCAGCTGTAATTGCTCACGAGATAGCACATCAGTGGTTCGGGAACCTTGTAACAATGAAATGGTGGAATGATCTGTGGCTGAATGAGAGTTTTGCAACATTCATGATGTATAAGGTCGTGGAAAATTACTATCCTGAATGGAAGGTTACCGGTGATATGCTATTATCAAGGGGAAGAGGGGCTTTCACCGATGACTCACTTGAAAGCACTCACCCAATAGAAGCTAATGTGAAGGAACCTGAAGAAATTGAGCAGATATTCGATCAGATAAGCTATGGAAAGGGGGGAATGATCCTGAGAATGATTGAATCCTACGCAGGCAATGAGAGCTTCCAGGATGGGTTACACAATTATCTGGAGAAATTTTCATACTCAAATGCAGAAGGACAGGACCTCTGGAAAAGCATTGCTAAATCATCAGGAAAGCCGGTTGATAGAATAATGGAATCCTGGGTGAAGAGGGAAGGGTACCCCATGTTGAAATTAAAATATGATTCCAACAGGATAAAGATAACCCAGTCAAGGTTCTATCTTGATGGCAGGGAAGGCAGGGATATATGGCCTGTTCCACTTACTGTTCTGAGGGAAAACGGCGTAGAAAGCAACCTTATGGAAACAAGGGAAACCACGATTCCAGGAGATGGATTTGTCAAGCTGAACGTTGGAGAAACAGGATTCTATAGGGTACTTTATCCTGAGGAATTTTACGCAAACATTTACAGCAGATCAGAAAAGCTCGACTACAAGGATTTCATAGGAATACTGTCTGATCTTTATGCATTTGTTGTATCCGGGAAGATAGATCTAAAGGTATACCTTGATGTGGTAAAGCAATTCTCAAATTCCTCAGATCTTAATGTTGTAACCCAGATATCAAACGACCTCGCAGAATTGAGAAACATATTAACATCCAGTAATGCCCTTGATGAAACGTACCTAAACTTCCACAGGGAGCAGGTAAGGAGACTCGAAGCAAAGAAATCAACAGACGTAAATGATTCTATTCTATACGGAACAGTACTCAGAAGACTTGTTGATGTTGATGGCGAGAAGGCAGGGGAAATGGCTGCAAAATTCAAAAATATGGAAAACGAAATTCCCGATATAAGAGATTCCATAGCAGTTGCATATGCAAAGGAGACAAAGAACCTGCAGGAAATACAAAAGAAGATGTTTGCACTTAAGAGCGATGAAGATAAGGTAAAGCTCATAGTGGCCGCAGGGCATATTCCAGGGGAGGACGCATTCAATTCAATGTACGGTCTGATAGAAGAGGGAAAGATAAAGAAACAGGATGTGGCTTCATACTTTACCTCATTTGGGGCCTATAGAGAGAACAGGGACCTTGCGATGAAGGAATTCGGCAAAATGGTTTCAAAACTTCAGGACATCTTCAGTGGATCTGGAACCGCATCAAACCTGGTCTTTGCCCTTGCACCCCTTGTTGGCCTTAACAGGGTTAAGGAAATGGAAACTCTTCTAAACAGCATACGAAATCCGAAGGTGGAAAGAGGAATAATGAAAGGCATGGAAAGACTGAAAATAAACCAAAAACTTCTGGATAGAATGCAGTGAAGAATCAAAATTTTCATTATTTTCATCCTAATAATGCAAAGTCAATGGGGAGAATTATAAAGAATATCAACATGAAGTTAGAGGTGTGAACTTTGAGTGGAGAATTAACAAGAAGTCAGAAAAATTTTTTGAACAAACTTATGGAGGAATCCTCTGAAAGACTTGAAGCTTCAGAAAAATTCATGAGAAATCTTGGAAAGGGAGAGATATCTGAACTGAGTGTACAGGAGGCATCCAGACTTATTGATGAACTGCAAAAGATAAAGACTGAGGGTGGCAGTTCCATTGGAGGCAATGGGCCAACGAAGAAGCAGAAAACATTCATTTCAAACTTGCAGGATAGTGAAGAGAGAATAGCGTTCACAAGAAAGTATCTCGAGAAGGCTGGGAAGAAAAGTGTAGATGAGTTGAATGTGAAGGAGGCATCGGCCCTTATAGACGGTCTAATGGAAAAGAAAGGAGATCCTGAAAGATCAAGGGCACAGACAGATTTCCAGGCAACACCAAAGCAGATAAATTATATCAGGAGTCTTCAGAAATCTGAAAAAGATCAAAAAACAGTTACAGAGTACCTGAAATCAATAGGCAAGAAGTCCCTGGATGAGATCACGAGAACAGAGGCAAGTACAATTATTGAAAAACTTAAAATTTAGAACCGTTTTCAAAGAAATTTTTAAAAATCCATATGACTTCATGATTTTTTCAATTAATCACAGATATGATTTTATTTCCATATAGTATCAGGTATTATGAAAGGAGTCAATAATGCAACAGATCTGATAATTGAAAACAATCCCATGTACTCACTCATGATAAAGAGTGGTATTGTGAATTATACAAGTCTCGCAAGGAAGATAAAGAAGCAGGTAGAATCAATGACCGGAAAAGAGGTAAAACTCAATACACTTGTAAAATACATCACATCCATAACACCAAGTGAAAAGGAGGATTACCAGATCAACTACCTGAAGAAATCCAATCTAGATGTGGAATTCAAGTTTGCAGAAAAGGAGGGAAAGGAATTTGATCCTGAACGGGAAGACATATTCCTGGTTTATAAAACACAGGATGGCTTCAAGTTTCTGGTCAGAAATGATCCCGAAGGAAATCTGGCATGTATACGAATAACCCTTCCCCCAGAGGCAAAGAAGGCGCCAGGAATAACTCTTTTTGTTGTGGAATTCCTCAGCATGCAACAGATTTCGATTGAAAAGATATACAGGTTTGATCTTGAAATCATTCTTGTATGCGCAGTGGATGTAGCAAGTAAGGTAATATCAAGCCTGAGTGATCTGATATTCAAATCCTACCTCTGACATCCTCTCAATTGACAGTACCATCAAAAACCAATCTGAAATTTGCTTTCCTGCCAGAATGTTCAAAAGGTTGGAATGTAATTGATGAAACATACCAGTCTATGATTTCAGGGGATCATCTTAATATTTTGAAAGGTAAAATTACTCACACTAATTTTTTATAATTTAAAAACTTAATACAAAGCCAATATATGAAAAAGTGCAGATTTCAAATTTCCAGAGCAGGCAGAAAATTCTTAAATCAGTTGAAATAGTTCCAAGAAGGAACGGGAATATTGACGATCTGCTGGAAGCAAGGGAAATTTTCTCAGATCTTGCCGACATGGTTACAGCTCCAGAAAATCAGATGGGAAGGCCTGGAATAGATCCGCTTGCTGCACTTTATATAATCACTCAGGGAACGAACATGGTTGCTATGCCACACGTTACCCCGCGAGACAAGAACTCTCTTTATATATCGTCCCAGGTTCTGACATCGATGAAACTTGGAATCAATCATTTCTTTGTAATCGGGGGAGATCCAATATCAAATAATATGGGGAGGGAAGTAAGGGAACTGGATACTAATGAAACTATCAGGCACATCAGGAAGGTTTCTCAGGGACTTGAACTGAATATGGAGGCAGTAATAGGAGGTGCACTGAATCCATACAGGAATTCAGAAGAGGAAATAGTCGGTTCAAAAATAGATTCTGGTGCCACACTATTCATAAGCCAGATGTGTTATAACAGTGAACCGTTCAAGAAGAAATGGATCAGGCAGAGAAAATTCAAGCTCTTCATAGGTTTTATGCCAATCCTGAAGAAAAGCAGCGTGGAATCCCTATCTAAAATGGGAGTTGTACTGCCAGAAAGCATAAAATCACTTATCGAGGATTCAGAAAATCTGAGAGACACATCCATGAAACTCATAGATGACCTTGTGAATGACTTGAAAGGATATATTGATGGAATTCATATTATGCCAATTGGAAATAATGAAATTGCAAAAGAAATAATGGAGATCTTATAAATGAATGTTAAAACACTTGTATATGGAATATACCCGAGGAGTGACAGGCTGAGACTGGATTATGGAAGACATGAAAGAGGAGTACTTTCTACTGAAAAGTTGAAAGCCATAATCAGGGAGGAAAAGGAGACATTCTACGGATTGACTGATGGAATCGATCTTGTAACGGATCCTCTCTTCAACTGGTATGACATTTTCAGGCCAATAGTCCTATCTGTGGGGGGAATACAGTTAGGGCCACTGAGAAGATATGGGGAGACAAACACATTTTACAGGGAACCCCTAATCGAGGGGAAAGGAGAACTGAAGCTTGATGTTTTCACCGAACAT
>JAKARU010000075.1 GCA_021819225.1 Thermoplasmata archaeon | reverse complement strand
CAATATCTGAAATCCAATCTATGAATACAATTAAAACAAATATTATGCTTTTTCTACGGCTTTATAGAACTGCTAATACACGTTAATGATATTATACCATGAAGTAAATGCATGCCCTGAAATGCCTTAATAGAACCGTATCATTGCAAAGTTTAGCATTACAGGACTGAAATTATTAGAGCTCTAAGAACCTAACAGTATTAATTCATCTAATCATGATCCCGTGTGTGATCTCTGTTAAGAAATTTTATCTCAAAATGACCTATTTTTTGGGTCACGCATTAAACTTTTACAAGAGTGCGAGGGATGGGATTTGAACCCACGAACGCCTACGCGACTGAATCTTAAGTCCAGCACCTTTGGCCAAGCTCAGCAACCCTCGCTTAAATTCCGTAGTTCATAATGGATAAAATAGATTTTCATATTAAGCCAATCTGATTTATATATTCTTAATACATTCATGATTATGGTGTTTCAGGGAGGTCTTCCAGATAACGGGGAGATAATTAATTTTGAAATAGAAGAAGAACCAAAATGGGTAAAGGTAAAGCTGGAAGATGGTTCTGTAATCCAGATTAAGATGGAAATCGTTGCAATAATGAAAGGTGGCAATGATCCAAATACGGGGCTTCCAATTTATATGGTTCAGGCAACCAACATTATTAGAATGAATCAGGTTCCTAAGGAATTGATCAAGAAAAACCCAGCAAAGGAAAAAGGGGCGGATGGAACACTTTACAGATAAAAAGAATAAAAGCATAGATCTTCTGGATGAAAAGATCCTTGAATTGCTTCGAATAAACAGTAGGTTTACTAACAAGGCTATTGCAACTGTCATTAATGTTTCAGAAGGAACCGTAAGAAGGAGGATAAAGAACCTTCAGGAAAGGAAAGTAATAAGCAGGTTTACCATAGAAACAACAGAAATGAAGGAGGCCATCATCCTTTCCAGGTACGATCCTTCCAGCAAGTCCAATATATTGCAGGAACTGAAGAGGATATCAGCGAAGGTTTACGAGGTTGCTGGAAAATCGGATATGGCAATAATGGTTTCGTACAGGAACCTCATTGAACTGAATGAATTTATAGACAGGATAAGGGAGATTAGAGGGATAAAGAATACAGAAACAATGATAAGACTGAAATGATCTATCCTTCTTATAATAGCCTGTGCCAATAATTGAGATATGATTAAATACCTTTTTTTGATTTACAGCATAAGTGATTCGCAATGTCAGAAGAAAATAACATCATTTACGTAGGAAAAAAGCCGACAATGAATTATGTGCTAGCTGTAGTTACCCAGTTCAACACCAACAATGTGGAAAAAATAGTAATAAAGGCTAGAGGAAAATCCATAAGCAAGGCCGTGGATATAGCAGAAATTACCAAGAACAAATTCATGCCAAATGCAAAGTACTCAGACATACATATCGAAACAGAGAAAGTCGAGGGAGAACGGGGAGAATCAAATGTTTCCTCTATCGAGATAACGCTATCAAAATGATTTTTTCTCTTAATATATAAATACTTTTCACAAAAAATTCTTAAAAAGGTTAAATTGCTCCCAAGTGATATGGTATTGTTGATTCAATGTCAGAAGTTCTAAAAATCAGTGTTGATCTGAGTGGCAAACTGGATCTGATTAACAAAAGACTCTCAGAAGTCCTGAAGACGGACAATGAGAAATTGAACGAGATGTCAAATTATACAGTATCCTCAGGCGGAAAGAGACTCAGGCCACTGATTGTCCTGCTTGTTTATGAATTAAGCACCACAAAGCCGGTAGAAAATGCACTCGACCTGGCAGTCGCTTACGAGATAATGCACAGTGCCAGCCTGATCCACGATGATATAATTGATGAAGCTGAAGAGAGGAGGGGCATGCCTTCGCTTCATAAAAAATACAGTCTAGGGGATGCAATAGTAACAGGTGATTACATGTTCTCAGTTGCTTACAGGATTGGAGCCACATATGGGATTGATGTTTCCAATGTTGTTGCAAAGGCGGCTCAAAAGCTTGCAGAAGGGCAGATAGAGGAATCCATGAATCTCGGGAATTTTGAAATCACTGAGGATACTTATTTCAATATTATAACTAACAAGACGGCATACTTCTTTGCAGCGGGGGCTAAAACTGCTGCAATGGTTGCGGGTTCATCAAGAGAAGACCAGAATAACATGTTCAATTTTGCCTTCAATGTGGGAATGGCCTTTCAGATTGCAGATGATATTCTGGACATTGTGGGAAAGGAGGAGATCATCGGCAAGACTCCGTTCACAGACATAAAGCACAGTGCTCTTACGCTGCCTATGATTTATGCGCTGAAGAATGGAAACGAGGCTGGGAAGAGACATCTGAAAAGCGTTTTGAGGGGGAGAGAGACAGATCCGGAAAGCATTCAGAAGGCAAAACAGTTCCTAATTGATTCAGGTTCTGTGGATTATTCAATAGAAAAGGCCAAGAAATTTATTGACATGGCAATTGAATCTGAAAAGACGGCAAAGATCAGCCCGAATCTTCAGACATTGTTTGAGATTGCATATAGCGTAATAAGCAGGATAAGGGTTTAAAATGGTAAGAATATTATTGTATACTGGAAAAGGTGGGGTAGGTAAAACAAGCGTTTCGGCAGCAACAGGCATAGAACTGGCAAAAAGAGGATTGAAGACCCTCGTTATTTCAACAGATCCGGCTCACAGCCTGAGAGATGCGTTTAAGAGAAACATAGGGAGCGAGCCTGTTGAGGTCAGTAAGAATCTCTTTCTTCAGGAGATCAGTGTCACAGAGGCAATAAAGAAGTACTGGGATAACCTTAAACTATATCTTACAGCACTAATGAGATCACAGGGTGTGGACGGTATTGCGGCTGAAGAAATAGCGACCATGCCAGGTTTTGATGAGGCAACCGAACTACTTTACATAAGGGAATACGCAAATGACAAGAGGTTTGACGTAGTAGTGATGGATACAGCACCCACGGGAGAATCTCTTAAATTACTGTCATTTCCGGAAGCTTTTTCATGGTACATGGAGAGGATATTCCCCATAAGCAGGAAAACGGCAAAGATAATGCGTCCTCTTATGAAGCCTTTCCTTGGTGTCCCTATTCCTGATGACAAGGTTTTTGGAAGTATTGAGGAGCTCTATTCCCAGATGAGGGAAGTGAAAGAAATACTCTCAGATCCTCAGACGACAACAATAAGACTTGTATGCAACCCTGACAGGATGTCATTCAATGAGACAAAGAGAGCTTTTACGTATCTATTAATGTACGGGTATAACGTGGATAGCGTGATTGTGAACAAGATTTATGCAGATGATACAGGTGAATTTCTGAAAAAGTGGAGGGAATCCCAGACAGAAGTCCTGGAAGAGATCGAAACTGCATTCGCTGATCTCAAAATTATGAAGATCCCCATGAGTGCAAATGAACCTACCGGACAGAAACTGCTGGAGGAAATGGGAAAGAAGCTGTATGAGGATGTTGATCCATTAAGTATAATGAGCAGTATCATACCTCCAGTACAGTTCATAAGTGAAGATGATCATAAAATGGTAAAGATAAGGATACCATTTGCTGACAAGAAGAACACCCAGTTGCATAACAGGGGAGGTGAGCTCGTGGTACAGATAGATAACTGGAGAAGAGTCTTCTTCCTGCCACAGAGCATGAGTGATCTCAACCCTACTAACGCAGAGTTTAATAAGGGCTTTCTCAATATAGAGATGAGTTAAATGGTAGAGAAAACAATTGGCGGAAAAAACGGGAAAATACACTTTGAATTTGATCTTGAACTCCCGGGACTGAAAGAGTCTGCCGAGGATTTCCTTTCATTCATGAAAGCTGCGGCAGATGAGATGGTTGATGTAGGAAGGAAAGTCGCTTCAAAGGGCAACACTGAAAAGAGAGAGATAAAGAAAATAAATATTAAATAATTTTTAAACAACCACTATTCATATTAACATTGTATTAATTACCTGATCATGGTTGATTTGGAAAGGATTAAGAAGGATACTTTTGAAAAGCTTGGTCTGTCTGATAGTAATTCGGGTGTGTTTTATGGGAAATGGGAAAAATTTTCTGAAAAGGATGCCATTACTGTAAAGAGCCCAATAAATGGAGCACTACTGGGAAAGGTTTCAGTTGCCAATCCTGATACTTACGACAAAACAGTTTCATCATTGCGAAAGGCATTTTCAGAGTGGAGCGACGTTCCGGGACCCAAAAGAGGTCTCCTCATTAAGAAAATCTCAGACGCACTCTCCGAGAAGAAGGAACTTCTGGGAAGGATTGTTTCACTGGAAGTTGGAAAAACCAACGTTGAGGGACAGGGTGAAATCCAGGAAATGATAGACGTTGGATACTATGCAACAGGACTGGGCAGGCAGATATATGGAAATACCATAGCCAGCGAAAGACCAGAGCATGTACTTTATGAGAAGTTCCTTCCACTTGGTGTTGTAGGAGTCATAACAGCATTCAACTTCCCATCTGCAGTATGGTCATGGAACTCATTTTTAGCTGCAACTGTAGGAGACACTGTCTTATGGAAACCATCATCAAAGGCTGCCCTGACTTCGGTTGCTGTAATGAATGTAATAGGAAAAGTTCTGGAAAAAGAGAACTACCCAAATATATTTGGTCTTGTAAATGGCAGAGGATCAAGCATAGGTGAGTTGCTGTCAAAGGATGAGAGGATTCCACTCGTTTCCTTTACAGGTTCTGTTAAAACAGGAAGGCATATCTCATCAGTTGTTTCAGGCAGATTCGGCAGGACAATACTTGAACTTGGAGGGAACAACTGCGCAATAGTCAGCGAGAAGGCAGACATGGATATTGCACTGAAAGGTGTTGGATTCGGGGCACTTGCCACAGCGGGCCAGAGATGTACAAGCACAAGAAGGGCCGTTGTCAGCGAGAAGATATACGAGGACTTCAAGAAGAGGCTTATTGAGGCTTACAGGAAAGCCAGAATTGGTAATCCACTTGAGAATGGAGTGCTTGTAGGACCCCTGATAGATGAGGATGCTGTGATGAATTATGAGAAGGCTATAGTGAAGGCGGTTGAACAGGGAGGAAAGGTCCTGACAGGAGGAAAGAGACATAAAGGTGAGAGCAACGGCTATTATGTGGAACCAACAATAATAGAAGCCAAGAAGGGCATGGAAATCACGAAAGAGGAAACCTTTGCACCTATCCTCTATCTCTTCAAGTATTCCAATCTGAAAGAAGCCATTGAAATTCACAATGGTGTTCCTCAGGGACTC
>JAKARU010000074.1 GCA_021819225.1 Thermoplasmata archaeon | reverse complement strand
ACCCGGGTTATAGCATTGCCAATAACTATATCAGTGATCTGGGGGTTGGAAGCACTGCCTACATATTCAACACTTCAATCATTCTGCTGGGAATTGCCATAATAATTTCAGGTATTTTCCTTGAGAAGTTTTCCATGCCTCTGCGTATTGTTTTGATTCTGGCGGGAATAGGGGCAATGGGTGTAGGTGTTTTTCCTGAAACGACTGGATCCCTGCACACATACTCATCACTAATTGTATTTTTAATGGCTTCAATTGCCCCGTATTTCATAATATGGAAACTGCGGAATACTATGTCCGCACTCTGGGTAATTCTTGGAACCATTGGACTCATCTCCCTTATACTTTATGTGCCGGGAGTATACCTGGGGCTTGGAAAGGGTGGTATGGAGAGACTTATAGTATACCCTAACCTTCTCTGGGCTCTGGGCTTTGGAGGATGGATCATAGGAAAGTACGGTAAAGAGTGAGTTATTACTTATTACTCATTGATACAATTGTTAATCCCATCCCGTACTTTGATAATTTTTTCATGGTGCATCATAATACTTATCCTGAGCTAACATACTGAACAGAGGAAGGTGTGGTAGTTCATGAAAGCTATAACAGTGAATCCGCCATTAAAAGGAGTTAATATTTCGGAAATTGATTTGAATCAAAAAAACACTGATGAATTGAATATAAGGATTCTTGAAAATGGAATCTGCGGAACTGACAGGGAAATAGTCAATGGGATTATGCATGCAGCATCCCCTCCAGAGGGGAATAATTACCTGGTTCTCGGCCACGAAGCTATCGGGATTCTTGAGGACGACGGCGAATTCCTGAGGAAAGGTGACATTGTTATGCCAGTAAACAGGAGAGGATGTGGAAAATGTCTTAACTGTATAGCAGGAAGACCTGATTTTTGCGAGACTGGCCTCTTCATAGAGGCAGGAATTTCTGGAATGCACGGCTTCATGAGGGAGAAGATTACAGATGGTGAGGAATACCTGGTTCTTGTTCCCAGGGAGATCAGGGAGGTTGCAATTCTGGCTCAACCCTTATCTGACCTGGAGAAATCCTTTGAAGAGATCATAAGTATTCAAAAGAGGATGATCTGGACTTGCAGGGATGGAACTTACAACTGCAGGAAAGCACTCGTTATTGGTACTGGAACTATTGGAATATTGATGGGCCTTCTACTCAAGAGCGAGGGTTTTATGGTTTGTATTGCCAATAGAAGAGAAGCTACAGAGAAAGAAAATAAAATCTTCGGGACTGCTGGCATTGAATATATCAATACAGGGAATGATTTTAATTCCATTTTCAGGTCCGGCAGATTTTTTGACCTTGTTATAGAAGCCTCAGGCAGCTCGGCAGATCTGGTTGCTGATTCCATAAAAATATTGAAAAATAACGGCATACTTGGTATTTTTGGGTTTTCCTCATCTGGATCTGCCCTACTTAATGCAACAGATCTTCAGAAGTTTGTTTACAAATCACTTTCAGTTGTTGGGCTGATTAACGGACAGAAACCGCATTTCCAGAAAGCAATGCTTAGGCTTGCCCAGTGGAACAGCATATGGCCGAATATAACAAGAGAATTCATAACAAGGAAAGTTAGAATAAATGACAGAGATTCGGTCCTTAAAGCATTGGCATCAAAGGAACCTGGAGAAATTAAGGTAAAAATCTCGTGGTAACTTCGAACTTATCTGGTTACGAAAACATAAGAAAGAATTTTTACAAAATAAAAATATTATTTTCACCAATAGAAGATCAGGAAGAGATTCTCTCCCCTGAGGAGGGGTCGAAGAATTTTATTTTTTCCCGATTTACGTACAGGTTTACCATATCACCCGGATTTATGACTTCCCTGCTGAGTGCACTAATCTTCATGGTTGCTTTCTGATCCTGCAGGGTAACCATGAAATTCCCCTGGGAATAATTAGAAGACGAAGCCTTGAATTCACCCATTGGCAGCCAGTCCTCCCCGAAAGAAACATCCTTCTTATGCCCTACTTTATGTACAGTTAGATCCTCTGGTCTGATTCCAACTTTAACTTTGTCCGAGATATTGTTTCCGGTCCCTTTGAAATCCACCCCGCTTATCTTTACATCATCTGCTATCAGAAGGTTATAATCTCCACTATTTTTGGACAATGATGCGTCTATGAAATTAATTTCGCCAAGTGTGCTGGCAACTTTTACGCTCTTTGGATAGTCGTAGAGTTCATCCGGAGTTGAAACCTGACCAAGCGTCCCAAGGGATATAACCGCAACCTCCTGTGCAAGTGAAAAGATATCAGAAGGATCGTGGGATACGATAACTGCTGTAACCCCAAGTGATTTCTGTACCTCCCTCACAAGGCTCCTTGCGTCGTCCTTTGAGTTTGCATCAAGATTACTGAAAGGCTCATCCAGCAATAGAAGTGCAGGATTTTTTGCAAGTGCCCTGGCTACAGCCACTCTTTGCTGCTGCCCACCACTTACCTGTCCTGGTCGTTTGTGGATGATTTCTTTTATACCAAGGATTTCTGCAAGTTCATTAATCCTTGAATTTATGGCATCCGCTGTCCAGTGACGAACCTTGAGGGGAAAAGCTATATTTTCATAATTTGATAGATGAGGGTAAAGAGCCCAGTTCTGGAAAACCATACCCACATTCCTAGTCTCAACAGGCACCAAATCCTTATTGTCAGCAGCAACAAGTTCATCGTCGAAGTATAGCTTGCCCATTGTTGGGGTTTCAAGTCCAGCTATAATTCTCATTACAGTTGTCTTTCCTGCTCCACTGGCACCCAGAACTCCATAAAAGGAAGAACCTGGAATTTCGAACGAAATATCATCGAGTGCCTTGAACTCCTTTCCTTTCTTTCCAAAAATTTTGGTAATGTTTTCAAGTTTTATTTTAACCATAGATTTCACTTATCCTTTTGCGCCGCTTCCAAATGCCATTAAGCCTCTTACAAAATACCTTCCGAGTACTATAAAGATTGCCAATGGTATAAGTGATGCTATAAAAGCTGCTGCAAAACTCTCGTTGTATAGTGTACCGTATCCTCCTGTATAGCTTAACAGTGCTACTGCCGCTGTCCGCCTGCTTGAACTGGATATAAGGACCAACGGGATGAAGAAATTATTCCATGTTTCTATCAGTATGAAAATGAAAGTTGAGATCATCCCCGGTAGAGTAAGTGGTATGACAATTCTTCTGAAAACTGTAAAATCGCTTGCCCCATCCACCCTCGCAGATTCCAGGGTTGTCCTGGGAAGAACCGCTATAAATATGGACATTAGCAAAGCGCCAGTAGGCAGATAGAATATGAGAAATGCGAAAATAAGTCCATAGGTGCTATTGAATATTCCAATGGAAACTACCAATTTTATAAGAGGCACCAGAGTTATCTGGTATGGAACAAAGGTGGCTATTGCAATTATTGTAAAAATTGTAGAGTTGAGGAAAGAAGTTACCTTGTAGAAATAAAATGCTGCCAAAGAACCCACGAAAGTGGAGATCACTGCAACCGGAAGAACATATAAAATACTGTTCAGAATGGGTCTTGAAAGCGCGTCTATAACTATATGCATCGCACCGAAAGAGAAAGCTGCAGGTAGAAGAACTGGTGTTGTCAGCACTCCGCTGGTAGTTTTAAGGCCATCAATAAGTAATGCGTATGCTGGTATGAGCCATAGAGCGCCAAGAACTATCAAAACGACATTATTCAGTGCCCTCCTGATTTGAAAAACTACATTTTTACGATTCATTTATCATCCACCTCTTTAATCCGTAAAGTGCGTATGGTATTACCACCACTATTGCAATCACTACGAGTACGATGCTGGCTACAGATGATTCAGAGAAGTACTCGGTCGTATAATAAAAGTACATTTTTAAAACCGCAGTTTCAATGAAGGGGTTGAGACCCAGTGCCACATAAGCTAAAGAAAATATCCTCAATGCAAAAAGGAAAAGTATTGCGGTTGAAACTATGAATGCATTCTTGGCATTGGGAAGCAGAATTCTTCCTAAAACCCTGATGGGCCCTGCAGAATCAATTTTTGCTGATTCCAACTGGCTTTTATCAACATTCTGGAAAGCTGCGAGATAGAATAGTGCAGAAATACCAGAATACATCCATAATGACACCAATATAAGGCTAGCAAAAGCAGAGTGTGAACTGTCGAGCCATAGCGGTGTCGGAAGGTGGAGTGGACCAAGTATTGTATTGATTCCTGAGTGAATATTGAAGAGCCATGTCCAGATGACAGCTGCCGCTGCACTGGAAATTGCCAGTGGATAAATGAAAATAGAGGTAAATACTGTTTTTACTCTATCTCTTTTCAGGAAGAATATAAACGACCCAATAAATATGCCAATTGCATTACCGCCTCCCACGAGAGCAGCGCTCCAGATAAGAGACCTCTCTAATGAAGTAGTGAATGATGGATCTGAAAAAACTAGCTGGTATGTTTTAAGACCTACAAATATAGGATGCGAATGTACGAGCGAATAATCAAGAAATGAATTCCTTAAATTCCAAAAAATAAAATATAACAGTATACCGCCAAAAATAAGGGCGGGTACTGAGAAGAGAATTGTTGTTTTTAATCTCTTCATTTAAATCAGCTTTTTATGTTTGTTATTCCGGTTGCAACCATGTTCTCCAGATAGGATAGCGTAAATGGAGACACATATATGTACTGAGTGGCGTCACTGTGGGCCGGACTGTTTGCATGTGCACTGTCTGCCTTTACAAGGCCGTATGATGATGCTGTCGTGTTCGCTGATGTGTCTGCCCATGTTGGAAGATATCCACCAAACATGTGTCCAGGTGATCCCATGTATCCGAGTCCAAGAGCGTTTGCAGCTTCCCAGTCAGCTTCCTCTGAGCTTTCCATACTTATCATTGCCTTGTCCAGAACACTGGATGCGGCCTCATATGTTGCTGCTCCACTGCCGTTGTGGAATGTTTCAGAGAATGATGTCATGGCTGATTCCGCAGAGGCGAGAGGTCCTGCAAATAGACCTCCATCTGAAAGCTGGTATACCCAGTTGCTTGCAGGAGTCGCGGCTGCCTGCTGGTGACTGTAATACTGTGCGGGTGTGTTGTAGATATCATTTGTTTCATTCTTGTAGAAAGAAGTTGCCTTGTATTGTGCAAATACCTTGTTACCGGAGAATGATGCGAAATACTTTGCAAATGTAAGCCCGTTTGCCTGGTTGGGTCCTGTAGGAACTGCCACCGAGTCCGTGATCATCACATAATAATTGCTGGTGCCCTGGGAAGCTT
>JAKARU010000073.1 GCA_021819225.1 Thermoplasmata archaeon | reverse complement strand
ATGATACAGGACAAGCTGGCAACAATGTATACCCAATACAGGGCTGCAAAATTACTGGCTTATGAAACCCTGGAGCATCTTGATAAGAACAGGATGGATGTGAAGAATGCCGCAGCTTCAATTCTTTATTCTGCACAGGTTTCCGAGTATATATCACGGGAGTGTATCCAGATTTTCGGGGGAGCAGGATATATGCACGATACTGGTATCGACAGATTAAACAGGGATGCAATACTGGGGCAGATAGGAGCAGGAACTACAGAAATAAGAAAAAAGCTCATATCGGGGGCACTGATAAAGGATTTCCGGGAAGGAAGGAAAATTGATTGAATTATGTTATGTATAAAATGTGGAACTCGAGAAGCCATATACAAGGGGCTCTGTGAAGACTGTATATGGAAAACACTTGTGATTGAAAAACCAGGTTCAATAACGTTCACGAGCTGTCCAAAATGTGGTGCTGTAAAGGTGGGTAACTACTGGGCTCATCACGATGCACAGGAAAGATGGGCAAAGAAGGTGTATGAACTTTTCAGCGTAAATGAACCATTTAAGATTGAATCGTTCGGCCCTATAGAACTGAACAAGATCGAGGATACAGCCTACATCAGGATAAGAATTAAAAGAGATGATGCTGAAGAGAAGGAGTTTCTACTTGAAATTCCATACAGGAAGGAGTCAATCAGCTGTCCAACGTGTAATAAGGTAACCGGATCATATTATGAATCCAAGGTTCAACTCAGGGGATTCTCAGAGAAAATGAGTCCGGAGATAGATACAATTCACCAGGAACTTCTCAGGATGGTGGAGAGCAACCAGAAGAAAGATCCTGAATCATTCGTCTCAAAGTCAGTTCAGTTGAAGGAAGGTATTGATATATATCTTGGCAAGAAGAAGGATGGGGACACCTTTGCCAGGGAAATACAGTCCAAAACAATATGCAACGTTGTGGTCTCAAGTTCACTGGCTGGAATCAAGGATGGCAAACAGTTTTTCAGGTTCACTTACATGATCAGGATACTGGATATCGAGCCCGGTTCCCTGATATTTTTTGATAACATAAAATATATTTACCAGGGAAAGAGGCCGGGGGGCATATATGTGACAGATCTGAAAAATGGAAAGACAACTCTTATCAACAAGAGGCTCATAGATTTTGATAAACTAAAGGAAACTGGAGAAAAAGCGTCACGGGAAAGGTTCATTGTATTGCATAGGACAGAAAATGAAACGAACCTGATGAATGAGAGGACGTATATTCAGATAACCCTGAAGAGGGTTATAAAGGAAGATCAGGTAGAACTGTTCTTCTACGAAGACAACTATTATGAAATTTTAGGTGATATTTGATGTTTGTAAGAGCGGAATGGGAAAATCTGAAGGAAGTGATTGTACACAGGCCAGGAACAGAAATAGATTATGCAATGATCTCACCGAGGGCCTTTCTCTTTGAAAGACCATTCAACAAGACAAAAGCGTTAAGGGAACATGAGAAACTGGAAGAAATAATGAAGGAGAATGGGGCGAAGGTAACCCAGCTTAGAGAAATTGTTGTGAACAGGTGCAACACAGACAGTAACTTCAGAAAAGCAATGGAAGAAAAGCTAGCAGCCGAAGTTCAGTTTTATGGTGATATTTCCGAGGTTGAAAAGTTGAAGAAGGATTTTCAGAGAAATCTTCCATTCATGGATGCAGATACCCTTTTCAATATATCCATACTGGTACCTTCAATCGATATAACTGTTGATCGGGACAATCATATGTCGTATCCAAAGATATTCTCTAACGTACCTCTGACCAACCTGTATTTCATGAGGGATCAGCAGGCAGTAAGTTCTAAAGGGGTCATACTCGGGAGAATGAAACTGCCCCAGAGAAAGATGGAACCAGAAATTACCGGATTTATAATGGAGAAGATACTTGGAAAGGATCATCTGAAAAGAGTTGTGGAAAATTCGTATTTCGAAGGCGGAGATTACATACCGTGTGGTGATTTTGGTTTAATAGGTACGGGACCGCGTACTGATCTTGCAGGAGCAATATCAGCAATGAATTCTGGCATGATGGCACATGACGAGGTACTTGTTGTGGAAAACCCACGATATCCCTTCATGGTCAACGATCTCCTCAATAACATGCATCTTGACACATATTTCAATATTGCAGGAAATGGGACTGCCATAGGCTCCATGGATCTGGTGAAAGCAGCAAGGGGAAAGTTATATCAGAAGAATGGTGAGGGTTATTCATATGCAGAGGATATAACACTGTACGATTACCTGAAGAATAAAGGATATAACATAATGGATATCTCTCCCATTGAACAGCTATGTTATTCATCCAATTTCCTGACTGTAAAGGACAACAGGATCATATGCATAGACTCATTCTCTGTTCTTAAAAAACTTGAAAGCAACGGTGTCATAACAAAAAAAGTAAAGGAAGAAGCAGGAGCAAAAGAATCAGAACTTAAAAGCGGGACAATGTTCCCATCCACTTCAAAGATGCGGGATTTCGGACTAGACTTCGTAAAGATCAATCTCGAAGAAATAACGGGTGGATATGGTGGTGCCCACTGCATGACATTTACACTTCAGAGGAATTGATCTGCAAGTTAACTCCCATGGCTAACTTTTACAAATTCAAAACATTCTGGAAGAACTTTAATTTTAGGTTGTAATAAATATAAACAAATACGTCATAAAGATTGAAATTTCCATAGTCAATTCATATAGCAAAGGTTAATTAAAAACAAATAAATACTGAGCGTATGTCTACAAAAACCATGATATATATTCTTGTAGGACTTGCTGCATTGCTTCCTGCCGTATGGGGATTTTTCCTCGCTCTCGCTCCAATCTGAGGGTGTGATTTATGGCTGAAGACAAATTCTACAATCAGGTCTATTCAATCAAGGAACAGATCAATTTCAAAGAAAAATTTTCCATAGATATAGGAGATGTTCATGCTATTGTAATTTCAGGTATGGGTGGCTCAGGAGTATCCGGGAGAATATTTTCCGAGGCATTCCAGGAACTTCCCGTAATAGTGGTGGATTCATACAAACTTCCAAAATATGTAGACAGGAACTACTGCTTCATTGCAGTAAGTTATTCTGGTAATACAGAAGAAACACTCAGTACAGTAAGGGAAGCAAAGTCACGGGGAATCACCGTAAATGCCATAACTTCTGGTGGCGAACTTTCCACGATTTGTGACAATCTCATAAAAATACCCTCAGGATTGCAGCCAAGGGAAGCAATAGGGTACCTCTTAATGCCACTTTTAAACACTTTTATCGGGATTAAAGGGGAAGAGAGAAAGAGGATCATTTCAATTCTTGAAAACCTGGAAAAGGAGAGGAGTCCTATCTGGCAACTTGCTCAGAAGATAGTGGATTCAAGGAAGATTCCATACATCCTTTCATGGGAACCTTTCAGCAGTCTCAGTTACAGGTTCAAGACACAATTTAATGAGAACTCAAAGCTTTTCGCCCTGAATCATAACCTGTCTGAACAGAATCATAATGAACTCGTTCCGCAGCTTGTAAACAGTGGAATGGCTGAAAAATTTATCTTCCTTGCTATTGAAGGTGATTCCAGTTCAAGATGCAAGGTGCGGCTTGATATAATGGAAAGTAAATTCTCATCTGAAATCATAAAGATAAAGCCAAAAGGTGAGACTTACCTGGAGAAGCTGTTCTATATCCTGCATTATATTGACATCCTGACAGTGGAAGTAAGTTTGAGATTATCCTTTGATCCAGAGGATGTGAAGGTACTGGAAAACCTCAAGGCTGAACTTTCCAGAATTAAATAATATCAAGATTCCCAGTTGGAAGGACCCTCATGATTTCCTCAGTATCTGTTTCTAGTTTTTTTGCGATTTCCTGGGCTGCCTTATCCCTTTTTCGGCTTCCCGGCATGATGGTGACACAATCCGAATCATTTTCCCGGAATGGATAGATCATTGCAATCCTGGCTTCCCTATAGTCAATCATCCTTATGCTGAGTTTAAGTGGGAGGTTAAAGAGATAGTTCCTCTTTCCCCTGACAATCCATGAACCTTTTCTAACGTACTGTCCTGATTCTGGCGTCTTGCTCACCTGCAATGGGCTGACCCAGTAGGCTGACCCTGACGTCAGACCATTCTGCCACGCCCTCGAAAATGAAACAGCGAATATGGCTGCTTCCCGGATTTCGTCCTCTGTTATTTCTGCATTATCCTCATTCCTGATTACCGTACTGGGTGCGCCGTACATATCCGCGTGAATATAGAGGTCTTTCTCACCCATATGCTTCTTCACCACCTTCTCGTTTGTATCAGTATTCTTCCCGGAGATGACAAGATGATTGGCAGGGGTGAAAAACCAGTGGTATGTCTCAAACCAGAATCTGGGCCTTTCCTTCTTCTTCCTAACCTGTTGCTCCTGTATTCCCTTTATGGAATTCTCCATTGCAACCTTTGCACCCTCTATTCTTTCAAGGTAATCTTTTGACGTATCAAAATAATAGGTCATGTTCTCTCCAACACTCTTGTCGTAGAATAATTTGAATGTCCTGTCTTCAAAGATTATTTCCGCGCTCTTTTCTGCCTTATTCTTTGACTTCACCTCTATGACAAAACCATCAAAGGACAGCTTCTCCTGATCAGAATTCTTAAGGTGTTCAAGAACCTTCTTCATAGTCTGAAAGTGAGAGGAGATCATGACACCTGACTCCCTGCTCTCTTCAGAGGCTTTCTTGTATTCCTCGATGGTTTTTTCCTGATTCTCCACAATTCTCTTTATTCTCAAATTCTCTGGAGTGTCCTTTATCTCAGTCTCCATCATAATCTGAAGTGCATCGTTGAAATCTTCCACAACCCTATCAGGCTCCCTGTTCAGGAAGGTCAATCTCATGGGGCTTACAAGTTGCTCTTCTTCATAGAAATATCCCTTGTTTTCCTCAGTCTCATGGAGGCACTCATTCAGTTTTTCTTCAATCTGGTCGATCAATTCGGTGCACTCAACCGCACTCAGGTTCTTATCAATCCCAGCTCTCTTCAGGACTTCTTCAGATAACTCACCACCAAGGTTGAACCTCGTCGCCATCGTTTGAACAATTGACGCCTTGCTCTTTTCCAGTATATCAGTCTTATTTTTGGCCGTTAACGATAGTGGGTCAACCAGGGACGGAGGAATGTATTTTTCACCCTTGATTATTTTTCTGTTTTTCCATTCCCTTGGATTCAGGGCATATTCAATGATGTCGTCCTGAAGCGTTATCAGATTCCCATCCCTGAAAAGTTCCATCACGAATGATGAACCGTTGTAAAAATCAACTCTTACAACCCT
>JAKARU010000072.1 GCA_021819225.1 Thermoplasmata archaeon | reverse complement strand
CTGATCCAGGATAAAAACATACGCCGATTTTCCGTGAATTCTCAGATTCAGAAAAATCCCACAGATAACCCCCTGGAACCCTATCACTGAACCAAAGAATCATTTGAAAATCCTTTCTCATCGGAACTCTTCGTATCTCCTCATATGCCACCAGCACGTCATTCTTCCCAAGCTTTTCCCCAAATTTTGACTGAGGGCCTGCAGCATAAATAATGTATTTTCCAGTATATGTCCCTGAATCTGTAATCACCTGATTGCCAGTTACATCATTTACTCTTGTTCCCAATCGGATGTTAAGTTTTTTTCCGACGAATTCGTCAGCAAGGTATTTTTCATATTTTGTAAAATCATAAACCAGCCCTACTGTCCTTTGAAATTTCAAATCAATTCTCTTTCCAGATTCAGTCCTGAAACTCATATTTTCTATATTTGCTGAAATGATTTTTGAGTCAGTGGGCATCCCGATCTTCTTGACCCATTCCAGTGAAACTGCTCCTGTTGACCTTACGGGCATGCCGATTTCCTGTTTCTTATCCAGAATAATGTAAGAGATTCCGCTCTTCTCTAGTTCCACGCCTGCCGAGAGTCCTGCTGTGCCAGCACCAACTATAACAACATCATAATCGTAGTCTGTCAATATGTTCACCCCTAATCAATATGGCTTAAAAAACTTTACAATGCTGAGCACCGGGGAGTCAGGAATGTCGGGATGTAAGTAAAATGTGACTTGCAGATTTAAATCAAAGGGGCTGTGGAATCACATGGAATATAATCTTCGAAGGATACAGTGGGATTTCGATTAGAAAATGCAGGAGATTCAATAATATATCAGGATCTTTCTTAAGTGAAATTGTGTAGAATATGAAAGTACAAACAACCCATAGATTATCTCACATATCAGGATAGTGAAAAGAATCACCGGGTCCGGTTTATTCCCTCCTGAGCTTGCCCTGGTTTTATTTAAAATGCAGAACCTGTTGGCTTAATTTATATATCGTCAGTATATATTGCACATATGATTGAGGAAAAAACAATTAACTCAAAGAATGATGTACATTTTATCAAAATCGATATGTTTACTGCCCCCATAATCATAGTCAAGGGAAGGAAGGGGTATGTGATGTGCGGATACCTCAATACCCAGACTGCCGAAAAGCTTGGAGATGCTGCAGGACTGGTAAGAGGAGTCAAGGACCTGGAAACCATGCTGGATGCAACTATCGAGGAAAACACGACGAAGGGAAGAAGCCTCGGGCTTGAGAAAGGCAGGAAGGTAAGAGAAATTATTGACCTCCTATGAGGCATTACGCATCGGTGGCAGTCCCCTTATTTCACGGAAATGTGATACTCATGAGGCGGCGGAACAGGGAGGATGATCCCTGGTCAGGAGACATGAGTTTCCCGGGGGGGTTCCTGAAGAGTGGTGAAGACTTCATTGATGCTGCGAGGCGTGAATTTGAGGAGGAAACAGGGATAAATAGAAATGAACTCGTGCCTTATCTTGAGATGCAGATATTCCATCCTGTCAGATTCCCTGAAGTTAATGTAAAACCGTTTGTATTTAAGCTGAATGAAATGTTTCCCATAAGGCCTAACGATGAGATGAATTATGGGAAATGGTATGAATTGAAAAATGGATCTAGCAGGTACGATGATATAAAGGGAAACTTCTATGTGTTCGATGGGGACATTGTATGGGGATTGACGTACAGGATCCTCAACAGCTTGATTCAGGAAAGACCTGAGATTTTAGAATGAAAAAAGATGGGTACCGGTAGTGGATGGAGAAACCCTCATCACGAATCCTGAAAGTTTCTTCATCTGGTTCTGGATTTTCCAGATATCCTCCCTTTCGGCAAGAATCAGGACAAAACCCTGCATTCCCCCGCCAAGGAGTCTTGCCGCTTTTGCGCCATTTTCCAGTGCCATCTTTATTATATTATCAACTTTTTCGCCGGAAACGTTCTTCCCGAGGGATTTTTTGATTTTCCAGCCTTCATTGATTTTTTCACAAAATCTACCCCAGTCAGACTCTTCTGTGGATGTTACTATTTCTCTTGCTATCTGCTTGAGGTGTCGTAGATTTTCGAGAACATCCTTCTCCCCCCTTCTTGACTTAATGACCTGATCCTTCAATACCTCTGAACTCTCTCTTGTGCTTCCGGTGTAAGCGATTATCATCCCTTCCTCCAGCTTCTCCATTATGTGACTTTTCTCGAGATGCCTGAAAACGAATGAGGTTCCATCCGATTCCATGTATTTGAATCCGCCTTCAGCTATTGCAAATGGATCCTGTATTCCAAGTGTGATGTTGAAGTGTTCCCTTTCGGTTTGATATGATTTCTTCGCCAGGTCCAGGCTTCCGGTGTACTCCCCATTCAGCTCCTGGATTATCCTGGTTATAGAATTGACCATGGCGCTTGATGACCCGAGCCCTGATCCCGGTGGAACCTCCCCGTTAATATAGATTCTTCCCTTTTCTATGCCTGATTTGATAAATAGATCCATGATCTTTTCCTGAAAATTAGCCCCATTATCCCCTCCAAACACGATGGTTTTCAGAAAATCCCTGGATGTAATTTCAAGGGGTGAAGAATCCTCAACATAACTGACATATACTCCCCGATCTATAGTAGTATTGACGACGTCCGTACCATACATTTCCAGAAATGGTGATATATCTGTACCACCTCCAGCAAAGCTGACCCTCAGAGGGCTGTAGGAACTGATTCTTCTCATGACTGAACAGCATGCTGAACTGTTTTAATATGGTTTTCCTGAACGTTTTTCAAGTTGATTCAGTTATTCTTGTGAGATACTTCAATAGATATTCAGTTTCTCTCATGATTTTTGCCTCTTCATGAGTATAGCTTGAGCGAAAGCAAAGTTTAAAATGACTGCTTCTACCATCGTCCATATTTGAAAACACCAGATCATCTTGATCAGCATGAACCCGAGCCGGGTAAGTTGATAGAACATGAAAATAAAAACTGCGAAGGCTTATAATCGGAATAACGTTCCCTGATTGATGGAAATCTGGACTGAAACATTGAGGCCGGGCAACCTTTCAGACCTTTTGCTATCCAGAGAATCTAGGGAAAAAATAGTTAGTTGGGTAAAATCCTGGGAATCCGGGGAACCTGCCAAGAAAGGCCTCCTGCTATGGGGTGATCCAGGAAGCGGAAAAACATCAGCTGCCTATGCGATCGCAGGTGATAAAAAGTGGAAAATGCTTGAGGTCAATTCCTCTGACTACAGGAATGAATCATTCCTGAAAGAGACGGCAGGAATGTATTCACTTTATTCAGATCTTACATCCTTTTCGGAACCTGAATCAAGCAGGAACGCCCTGAAAATGATTCTGATTGATGAGGCAGACAACATATTCGAACGAGTTTCGTCAGGAGGTGATCGGAATAACCCGGGAAATGAGATTGGTGGGTACAGGGCCATAATAGACATACTTAAGTCCACAAAATCTCCCATTGTTATCACAATGAATGATTACTGGGAATTTCAGAGAAGAGCAACCGCGAAGGAAATAATATCTAGATGCGAAGTTGTTCAGGTCGTTCTGTACAGGAGACGAAATGATCTTGATTATAAGAACACGGTTACAAAGATGACAGAAAGGCTTCTGAACCTTTGCAGGATTAATGATCTGGCAGTTGAGAGGTCTGTTATCGAGGAGATCGTGAAAGAAGATCTGCCAGACATGAGAAGTGCAATAAACGATGTTGAGAGTTACGCCCTTTCCGGTGGAGGAAATTATGGAAGAGGAAGCATCAGGGATTCACATAGCCAGATATTTGATACGATAAGGTCAATGTTCAAGGGGAATGACATAGCAGGAAATCTGAGGTTGTTAAGGGATGCAGACATTGACAAGGACACACTCATCCAGTGGATCAGCACGAATGGAATAAAGGAATGCGGCACTATGGAATCTCTTGTGAATATGGAGGAACTTGTCTCCATGGCAGATCTGCTTTCAAGAATGGCATCAAGATCCAGATATTTCAGGCTCTGGATATATGTGGATGACCTTATTGCTTCTGCGTTCACGGTAGTGGACAAGAAAGGAGGTTACACCAAATATGAATTCCCCAGCTATATAATGGCAATGAGCAGATCGAGAAAGACGAGAAATGCGATTGACAGGGTCTGCAGATCCATGGAGATTGCGTTTCATATATCATACATGGATGCCATAAATATGAGGCCATACTTCATTCAGATCTCTAAGGGATTGAAAAACCCGGTTACAGAGATTCCGCCTTACCTGAACGAAATGTCTGAAAACTGCCTAAAAGAATCAATGATGTCAGAGAAGAGAAAGAAATATGATCCCGTCACCCCGGAAGACCTGAAGATCTATTTATCCTGATACTTCATGCTGCTTTTGCACTTCTTTATTGTCCCGCTCACAGTAATTATGGAAATATTTTCAAGCTTTCTCCTGACGTAGGATGTGATGTAATCCTTTGAAAATTGATCTCCAAGGACTATTGAATATTTTTCACTCCGGAATTTTTCCTTTGCCTTGAATTCCCTGTATATTTCTCGAACCGCTCTGTCTAGCTGGTTTCTTTCTCCCTCCAAGAGAATGTATCTTTTTCGGTAAGGGGAGGATTTCATGCCACATCCTATCGCAACATTGTTAAAAATATTTGAGTTCAAATTGCAAATGAAATTAACGGATTTGATAAAACACTAATCTGCAATTCATCATACCTCTGAAGAATTCATAAAATTATTTATTATAGCATTGTATCTCCTTTTTACATCGATTAAGGGTAGAACAAAATGGTAAATCATTCAAATCTTTACGGAAAAATATCCGAAAGCTGGAATTCACCTAAGAAATCTGAGATAATGATATTTCAAAGGCAGAGGATGGTAGACTGGAGAAGAGGAGGTGCTATCGAAAGAGTCGAGCACCCAACCAGACTTGACAGGGCAAGATCACTTGGATACAAAGCCAAGAATGGATATGTAATAGTCAGATCCAGGGTACGGAGAGGTGGCTCAAACAGGCCAAAAATAATGGGAGGAAGAAGACCGAGGAGAATGGCCTACAGCAAGCTGACAAGAAAGAAGAGTATCCAGTGGATTGCCGAGGAAAGAGTCGCTGACAAATATCCAAACATGGAGGTCCTCAATTCATATTACGTTGGAGAGGATGGTTTTTACAAGTATTACGAGGTGATTCTTGTTGACAAGGACAAACCGGAAATCTACCGTGATTCCAGAATCTCATGGATATCTGAGCCACAGAATAAAGGCAGGGTATACAGGGGTCTTACATCTGCAGGTTACAAGGGCAGGGGTCTCAGGACTGGAAGAAAGAATTCATCAAAGAGCAGGCCTTCCATAAGGAGATCG
>JAKARU010000071.1 GCA_021819225.1 Thermoplasmata archaeon | reverse complement strand
ATTTAACATATTTCAAACCATGAAAAAGACCCTATCTAATGAGTGCTCTTCTTTGTGCACTGTTCATGATAACAAATAAAGAATGAAGACATCCTGATTCTTTTCAATACCGAATTTACATTCACTCATGTGTTTGCGGAGGTACATTATCTCAAGGTCTCAAAACGACATAAGGCACATCTTTAGCCTCCTATAGCCATACTTATTTGCTAAAGCGATTTTGATAAGTGGTGGCCACAGGGTACGGCTCAAAAATTATGTGGTGATATTACCAGTACGCACCATGCTCACTGAATCTTTAACAAAATAAGGTAAAAGGTTGTATTCCACAGGTTTGTAGTGATAAAGGGAAGAAGGCAGGATAGAAAGCCTACATAAAATGCATGCGCAGGTCTAATCAAATCCTGCGATTAGGAATTTCGGGTGAGTCTTGTAAATGGCATTTTACTTACGTTGAGTTTTTTTAATTCATAGCACGATCCGAATATCAACGGCATAGGCATCGTCCTGGGTAACAATTAATGGGTTTATGTCCATCTGCTTAATTCCAAGATCTTCAATCATTCTTGAGATACCTGTTATAGATCTTATTGTGGCATTTACATTATAATCTCTCTTCCTTGCCTTGAGTAATGAAAGAACCTTGCTTTCTGACATCATTTCAAGTGCTTCAGTTTCCGAGACAGGAACAAGTCCATAGCTGATGCTTTTTAGAACCTCAACATAAATTCCACCGGGTCCTGTCAGAACGCATGGGCCAAAGACAGGATCATTTAATCCTCCAAGAAAAATCTCTGCACCATCCAGCTGCTTTTGAATCATTACCTTTCCAGTCCTGTTGATAAGTGAATTGAAAGAAGATTCCATGTTTTCTTCGTCAACATTCATTATAACACCTCCAATCTCAGTTTTATGAATTGGTTGATCTGATGAGATCGTCATAACGATCGGATAACCAACCTTATTACAAAATTCCCTTACTTCCTCAATAGCGGTTACAATACTCCATTCAGGAACCCTTACGCCATACAGTGACATAAGTTTGAAGGAAAATTCATCACTAAGCGTGC
The DNA here is from genome assembly GCA_021819225.1 of Thermoplasmata archaeon. The sequence continues at coordinate 4,361 of JAKARU010000071.1, read as the reverse complement.
TTTTGCCTTTCACTAACTCCATTGCACCATTCACCGGTTCTGATATTCGTATCTTTTTTACCGGTGGGCTGGTGTCCACTATGTGTCTTATTGCCTTGACTGCGTCTTCCGGAAGGCTGAATCCTGGTATTCCAGAGGATGAGAGAATCCTTAGTGCTGCATCTGCATCTTTTCCCATCATAACGCCCACTACTTTTCTACCCTTGAATTTCGTAAGAACCTTTGCAACCTCAACGCAGCTAACTGTTGCTAGTTCCTGAACAAGTACTATTTTCGTACATTCTAGATCCCCGATTATGTTTATTGCCATTCTGAACCTTTCTCCATTGGCGTCCCCTGAAAGATCCAGTGGGTTCTTCGGAACACTCTGATCCGGAAGTACCTTTCTTAATTCTGTCTTCATGCTGTCTGTTAAATTAACCAAATTCAATGATTGGCGTTCTATTTCATCACTGGTTAGAACACCATGCCCACCGGAGTTGGTTATGACCAGAATATCCCTTAAGAATTTCTCATCAGATTGAATGATCGTTACCAGATTGAGAAAGTCATTGAGATTGTCTACAAGTATACCCCCAACAGTTTTTACCGCAGCCCTGAACAATTCAATTGATCCGGCTATGCTCCCTGTGTGTGTTTGAACTGCCAGAGTTCCGTATTTTCCTGTTCCACCCTTTATGATGACAACAGGTTTTTTGGCCGTAATGTCAGGAATCTCAGCAAGGAATCTTTCTCCGTCTGCAACACCTTCTATGTAGGAGAAAATAGCATTTGTGTTCAGGTCATTAGCTAGAAATTGAAACACATCTATTTCATTCAAGTCTGTCTGATTTCCCATGCTTACAAAATAACTGAGTCCTGTTTTTGTCTTTTCTGCCCATTCCAGCATGTAGGCGCCCATCCCGCCTGACTGTGCAACTATTGCAATGTTACCCTGTTTTACATCTTCATATGCAAACGTTGCGTTGAATGATGGTGTTATAAAACCCATTGTATTGGGTCCAAGAAATCTTATTGAATTTTTTTTGGCCACATCCATTATCATCAATTCAAGTTCTTTGCCCCTTTCATCTACCTCTCTGAATCCAGATGTTATTATTACGGCTGCCTTTGTACCTATTTCACCTGCCTCAGTCATAACGTCTACAACAGATTCTCTTGGCACACTTATTATAACAAGATCAACTTTTGATCCTATTTCCTTGAGTGATTTATACGCTTTCAATCCTTCAATTTCTGATTCTTTAAGATTTATGGGATAAAGATTTCCCTTATATGAAGATTTGATGTTTCTTACTAGAATATTCCCGATCTTTTCCCTGTTGTTTGAAGCCCCGACAATGGCGATCGAGCTTGGATTGAACATGTCTTCCAGCATGAAACATAATTGTCTCCATCCGATATATACATTATTAGATCTTTCTTTTGGGAATCATTATTTATGAATTCTAAAACTTAACACCCGTTATAAAAGATATTGAATACCTAGACTTAAAATGGGGAAAACCCTACCTTTTAGTTTGATGCTCCGGTCGGGATTTGGACCCGAGTCGGGGGATTGAGAGTCCCTAATGCTTGGCCTGGCTACACTACCGGAGCTTTATCAATCAGGCATTCAAAGCTAGCATTTATTATTTTTGATTAATGTCATCCATCTGTGCCTTAATATTAAGGCAATGAGTATATCAAGAAGTTTTTCATGAAATTTCATGCCAAAAATAGGTTGCAGCTTAGAAATGCCCACAAACGAGGAAGGAAAAAATAATAAGGACTTCATAATTGTGACTATTGTATTCTTTCTAACGCTGCTGGGCAACCTTCTTAAATCATTTCTCCAGTCCTGATCCTTCTTTACCGCTCAAGATCCGTTTTCAGGTCTTCAAGAATTAGAAGTATCTTCTCTGCCCTTTTTTCATCCATGAAAGAAAACGTTTCTGCAAGTATCTGGTCGTGAACAATTCTTATTCGTTCTATAAATTTCTGTCCCTCATCGGTAGCGCTAATATATATAACCCTTCTGTCAGTGTCTGACCGGGTTCTAACGACCAGGCCTCTGCTTTCCATCTTGTCGATCATTCCTGTAATCCAGGCCTGTGTTACGTAGTTCTCCTCCGCAAGGCTGGCCATTGTCATTCTGCCCTTTTCATTCAAAATTCGGAGAATCCTGTATTCTAAGACTGTGACATTATTTTCATTGAATTTTGTTTCTACCTCTTTGTATAACACTTTGTATATTGAAATAAGATTGCGCCAGATCTTGGTGTAAATCTCCGGGTTACAGTGTTTCTCGTCGTTCATATTGCTCATCCCTTTCATTCATTTATGAGATTCATCAGTGACATCTTATCTTGTTATAAAATATTTAGCACTTAAACATCAATTAAAAAAAATAAATTTAAGAGTCTTTTATCTGGTATTCTATACAGCTGATATAGTCTTCTCGTATTGTTTTTCAACAAGCTCCTTTAGCTGATTTTCAGCCGTGGAATCATAAATCCCTATGTCTATCAGTTCAGTATTGTTCAGGATTTCAAGAATAGCTTCACCACCAAACGTTTCTCTGTTTCCACTCTCGGCGTTGATCGAAGAAAGCTGCTCGTCCTGAACATTAATTGTGAATTTCATTGTTTTTGATGTGCCTATTACTATGCAATTCTTGACTTCCTGAGCCTTTGTCTTAATATATGGGATAGCCTTTGCACCTGACAGCGTAACAGTTTCAAGCAGATATTCCCTTCCCTGCTCCCGATAATTGATCAAACTCAACAGTTCCGGAACTCTTGGCAAAAGATGCTTTTTGATCATATGTTCAGGTGAGAGTGAGAAATTTTCACCTTTGAACTTCTCAAAGAAAGGCAGGGATGTTTCTACGTCCCAGTCTATTGTAAGACTGGTTCCCGCCGAGACAGTTGAAAGGTTCAGCCTTAGGCTCATCTTTATTTCTTTTCCTAGACTTTCACAGTTGTAATTAATTTCTTTGCCCTTCCATGTAGGGCCGTTCATTATTCCGTAAAAGGAATTCCCCTTTGTCTGGTCAACATCCGGGGCAAAAATCATGTCCCACTTCTCATCAGTAATCTTTTTCAGGATCACCACATGGGACATTGGATTAAAAAAAAGCCATGGATTTGCTATATATTCTGCCACCACAGGAGGCGGCATTGGAAACTCAATTTTAGCAGTATATGAATTCTTCATAGATGTTTAGGTCATTGAACTATAAATATTTTTATCAGTTTTTTCTATTAGAAATATTCAAGTCAATATTGCAGAGACAAAAATCTAATTATGTCCCAAAACCTTTTACTCCTCATGAACGGTACTTTGAGCGAAGTTCTGATCCAGCTTCGAATCGGGGACTTAGACAGTCTTAATCACGTAAATAATGCCAATTATTTGACATTTTTTGAAATTGGAAGGGTTGATTTTCTTATTAAATTAATAAAGATATTTGATCCAAAGGACGTAAATTTTGTTGTGAAACATGCAGAGATTGAGTTTAAAAAGCCCATCCATTTTACAGATAAGCCGGTGGTGCAGACATGGATTTCAAAGATCGGAAACACGAGCGTTGTTTTTTCTCACAAAATTATTGACAAAGAGAATTCTGATGTTTATGCAAATGGAAAAACAGTTGTGGTATGGATTGACGGAAAAGGTCAAAAAATACCTATTCCTGATAATATAAGAAACACAATTTCAAACTTTGTCAATGAGGATTTAGACTAGGGTGTCAAGATCTGTTTATATCTTTTATGGAGTCCTGAATGCGTATTTATCCATATATGCACTGGAGGCAGATCAAATGAATGGTATATATCGATCGCATTTAATGTTCTGATCAGGAAGAAGATTTCGAATCCAAACTGATCAAGTTTAGTAGATTGAATAATAACTATCGACGGAAAATCGGAGTGGTATATGGGAAAATAGGAAGATTAATTGAAGAAATGAAAGACAGATAATATAGTTGAGGAAAAAGGCAGTTCCAGAATGTCAATCAAGTAGCAGATCACTTATGAAGACGCACATAAAGACATTCATTGAATGGGCACAGGGGGTTACCAATTCCATACGAGTGGCAATAGTTCGGGCTCATATCCTCCAGGATTAGTGTATTTGAAAAAGTATATAGCAATGGGAATTTCCAGGTGGTCTCACAAATCATAATGCTATGAAAGAGGAATTACTCATCATTCTCTAAGCGTGGAAAACAATTTAGTTCTTAAATCCATATTTTACTTCGTTAAAAAAATTCCAGATAATATCTTTCAACTCAATCCATTTCCTCGCTATTTAAACCAGTAGAAGTTTAATATCATTAGGATTTAATTATCCCTCGATTGAAATGGGCAAGAGAT
>JAKARU010000070.1 GCA_021819225.1 Thermoplasmata archaeon | reverse complement strand
TTATTTACCTTATCCCAAAAGTAAACCACTTGAAGGCTCCATTGGAGAATACAATCATAAATTTATGTCCGGTCAGATGGTTCTGAGAGGTGGTTCATGCGTGACCCCGAGAGATCACATAAGGCACACTTACAGGAATTTCTTTGCTCCAGATAGAAGATGGATGTTCAGCGGACTAAGGCTGGCAGGCGATGTGAAATGAGTGAAATAAAAATTATTGACATGAAACCTGAAACAGGAGAATTTAAAAAAGAGATAATAAGTGGCCTGAAAAAGACTCCAAAGGAAATAAACCCCAAATTCTTTTATGATGAAAAGGGTTCAATGCTTTTTGAACGAATAACAGAGACCGAAGAATATTATCCAACAAGAACAGAGAGAGAAATCCTTGAGAATAATATAGAAGAGATATGCACATACTTTAAAGATGGAAGCGCACTCTTTGAGTACGGAAGTGGAGGATCGAAGAAGACACAGATTATATTGGATCACTGCAAGCAGATAAAGGCATATGTTCCAATGGATATTTCCATTTCGGCCCTCCAATACTCATCACAACACGTTGCAGCATTATATCCATCCCTGAATGTAATACCCATATGTGTGGATTACACAAGACCCTTCGAAATTCCTTTTCTCGATCTTGAGGGAAATATTATTGCAATTTTTCTTGGCTCAAGCATAGGGAATTTTGAACCTAAAACCACTTCAAGATTCCTAAGGACTTGTACTGAAATGCTGGGACCTGAAGATCGAATACTAATAGGTGTAGATCTTAAGAAGGATAAAACGGTTCTGGAGAGAGCATATAATGACAGCGAAGGGATAACTGCAGAATTCAACTTAAATCTAATTGACCGAATCAATAGAGAATTTGAATTGAATCTAAATAAATCTGATTTCAAGCATATAGCCTTTTACAATGAGGAAAATGGAAGGATTGAGATGCACATTGAAGTAAGAAGAGATATGAATATAAATCTCGATGGAAATAATATTTATTTCAGGGAGGGAGAACTTATTCATACTGAAAACTCATACAAATATGATGTGAATGAATTTAACAATCTTGCAAAAAAGAATCACCTGGAAGTTGAGAAAATATGGATTGATCAGAGAAAATATTTTTCACTGTTTCTGATCGGAACGGAAATTAGATGATTTAAACACGTTTTATTCCTTACAAAGTCTATATAGAATGCAGAATTTTTGAATTATGAATCAGGATCTAAAGAGAAAAATTTTGAGAAAGACCAATGATATCATCGCAATGAGTTTTCAACAAGTTGAAATAATTAAAACTGTCAATATCAATGAGAAAAACGAGCAAATTCCATATTCAATGAAGACAGATCCTGGGGACGAAATAGATATAAAGTTTAAGTTTCCACCCTTAATTCAAGATCAGAAGTTTATCATAGCATTGGACATGACTGGGATAGGAATTGCATATGCTGATGGTATGAACATTCAATCGATTGATCCAGGTCACAGATATGTTTTACTGGATAAGGCATTCAAAGAATTAGAAATTCGAGCCAGTTCAACTTCCCTATTCGGTAGCAACATGTGGAATTTTACGATCAACAAGATAATTCTTGCCAAAGTTAATTGGAAGAAATTTTCTGATGCTTTAAAGGTTGAGTCCATAGTTAAAAGCGCCCTGTCAAGAGATGATGAATCACTCACATTAGGTTTTCTAGATTCTCTGTATAAGGTAAAAGCCACCCCAAATATTATGCAGCTATCTATTTCGCATATAATAGATCATAGAAATGAGGGAAGTTACGAGGAACTTGTTGACTTTTATTCTGTCCCTGTGAATGATGGAAAATTAGATGATCTTCCTTACGGAGATTTCAGCACTCAACCTCTGGAAGAAATACTTCATAACAGTGGCATCGAGATAAAACACAATATATATCCAATGGGACACTGCCACATTGATGCTGCCTGGCTCTGGCCATACAGCGAGACAAGAAAGAAAGTGGAACGATCTTTCTTGAATGTTACCAGATTATATGATGAAAAGTATAAATTCGTCTTTGCGCAGAGTTCAGCACTTTTCTATAGATGGGCTAAGGAAAAAAATTCTGATCTTTTCAATAGGATAAAAGAACTTGTCAAGGAAGGAAAATGGATGCTTGTTGGAGGTATGTGGGTTGAATCAGATACAAATCTTCTGACTGGAGAGTCCCTGGCAAGGCAGTTTCTATCAGGGCAGAGGTATTTTAAGGAGAATTTTGACATTGAAGCTAAAATAGGATGGCTTCCAGACACATTCGGGTTCAGTGGTCAGTTACCACAGATCATGAAACAATCTGGAATTGAAACTTTTATAACACACAAACTGAGATGGAACGACACAAATGTTTTCCCATATACATTCTTTAACTGGAAAGGAATCGATGACACATCCATACCAACAATTCTCGTAAATTCAACTTATAATGGGAATATGCAGCTAGATGAAATTAACAGGGTCCTGAGCAACGTGAATAATGTTGATGATCCATATGTGTACCAGTTCGGGTATGGAGATGGTGGAGGTGGACCGAATGCAGAAATGACAGAACTCCTGAATTTCCTGCCCGAGGTTGCAGGAAATGCCAAGCCTGAATTCAGGCAGGAGGAGTTCCTGATTGATGTGAAAGAGAAATCCCCTAAAGCTCCTGTAGTTAATGGTGAACTGTATGTTGAAACGCACAGAGGTGTTTATACAACAAATTATGGAATCAAGAGGAGAGTTGCAACGCTGGAGGACAGACTTGTTGCCTGTGATTTTATAAAATCTCTACTAACAGTTAATCACATAAGTCACCAGAATGACAGTTTATCGGAGGAATGGGAAACCCTGCTCACTGCACAGTTTCATGATGTATTACCGGGTTCTGCAAACTATTATGCATATATGGAAGCTTTTGAGGATCTTGATAAAGCGATTAGAAATGCTGATTCCTTTATCAAGCAATCCCTGAAATTATATAGCGAAAAAATGAATTTACCACCTGGTAAAATGATTATTAACACCAGTCAATATGCGTTGAACTCTTCCATAGATCTGACAAGAAATTCAATTTACTTATCTGACAAGACTGAAAAGCAAGGAATGAATGAAATCATAAATTTATCTGTTCCACAGTTTTCCGTTAATATTAACAAAAAAGTATCAAAAGAAGTGCGTGAGGTAGATAATAGTTTTGAAATTATAAAGACAGAAAATTCGATCTCCATCAAGGGAAATTATTACAAATTCACAATAGACGTAAAATGCAGGATTACTCTGGAGAAGAATGGTATAATTGTTTCAGATGGACACCTGGTTGTACTGGAGGATGTGCCTGGAAGATTCTATGCCTGGAATATAGACCTTGATACCATAAATCCAGGTCATCCACTGGAAGAAAAGAAGAAGGGTTTTGATTTCAAGCAGGATGGTCCTAATTCAATAGTGTCTGTGACTATTGATTATGAGGATGGTTCAGTGATCGAACAGAAGTTCATAATGAACCCGAAAAACAGTTTTATTGAGGTAAGGAACAGGATAAATCTAAAGAACAGAGAGAAACTTGTAAAATTCCTCATAAATTCAAGCATAAGAAGCAGAAAACTGAAGTGTGAGATTCCTTTTGGAATGGTAGAGAGAGATTTTTCTGAAGAAAAGAGTGCAGCCAAATTTGAGTTTCCTGCCCTGAGATTTGTCAACTGGTCTGATGAATCAATTGGTTTTTCCATTGTGGCGAGGGAACTTCATGGCTACAGTTTCGTTAACGATACCCTTGGCATAAGCCTTTTGAAAGCACCCCTATATCCCAATCCGTTTTCAGACAATGGAGAGACAGAAGTAACATTCTTCATTCTCCCAGATAAGGACTACAAGAATATATATAAAGAACTGAATTTTGTTTTCCATCCACCCATAGTACTTCATAATGCCAGTGAAGGTTGTAAGAATTATGAGGAACAGTTGCTCAAAGTGGAAGGAGAAGACATCATGATTGAGGCTGTGAAGGAGAAGGAAGACGGTACAGGTATTTTGATGAGAACCTATGCCCTTGAAAATGGAGGAAAGTTAGTGATTTCTGGCAAGAAAAAATTCCGTATTGGAGAATCCAATATACTGGAAGATGAAAGCATGGAAATTGATGATATAAAGGAATATAGAAAGTTTGAGATCAGAAATCTGACCCTGAATTTCGATGAATAATTCCATTCAGAGAGATTTACTGGAATGACAAAAATGGGTGATTTTCCTTTTTTATTTCATTTTACCTTAAAGATATTTTTACTTATGGACAATTAAGTCCTCACAATTTGGAATAATAAATATATATTAACATATAAAAACAGGAAGTATGAATTGTTCAAAAGCGTATTTCTAATCTCATATACGGAGTATTGTTATGATCTCCAGGAAAGAAACGCCAATAAAAACTATCCCCAGAAAATAGTATATGGTGCTATCCTTCATCTTGAGTGCCTGTCTGGCGAAATAGAATCCAGAAATAAGTGAGATAATGCCAATCAGGATTCCTCCCACTATATCAATACTATTGAGAAGAAAATAACCTGTGGTTCCACTTATCGCAGATACAAACATGGCTAATGTTGCTGTACCCACCATAGTTTTTGGGTCCATGGAATAAAGTAGCATCATGACGGCAATAAACATAATTCCACCACTTGTTCCCAGTGTGCCAGTAAGTATTCCTATGGGTAAACTGATAATTAACCCTGCAAGATATGGGTGAGCAACCTGTCTCTTGTGCAGAGATAAACCTTTCTTCGCCCTCCTGAAAGATTGTATTGCCATCAATAGAGCCATTATGGTGAAGACTATTTCTAGAGGTCTGTCACTAATGAAAATTGCCACATGTGCCCCTATCTGTGCGCCTATAAGTGCCCCACCACCAAGAATGAGCCCTATTCTCCAATCTATTTTCTTACCCCTTGTATATACGTATACAACTGAAGAAGTTGTGATCACATCCACAAGAAGACTTGTACCTACTGCTATATGAAAACTGTAACCAAGGAATGTCATTGCGGGAACAACTACTATAACACCACTTGAACCTGTGATCCCGGTAAGAATTCCGGTAATTATGCCTATTAGTGAGAATATGCCAATACTTTCAATCATCGTCTTCAGATCATCTGTTTCTTTACGGGAAACCCATTGGGTATGTTATAATATGATAAAAGTTGATCCTGTTTCCTATACTATTGATACTACGCCTCCGTTAAATATATCGTCAAAAGACCTATAGTAAGCTTTATAATTTTCAACATACAGTTTACTGTTAGGTTGTATTTATTATGGATTGACATGTTTCTAATTTGTGCCCTATCTATTTTAAAAAGTGTTATAACAACCCTAGAATACTGACTCGTGTTAAATTCAAGTTGTTAGTGTTGCTGAAACCGAATGAATAAAGCTGACAGAG
>JAKARU010000069.1:3323-5448 GCA_021819225.1 Thermoplasmata archaeon | reverse complement strand
GAAGTGGATCAATTTCAAACCGGCGATTTTGCACAAATATTGATCGGCGTTTACATTTGACTATATACCCTTTTTCCTGTTTCATTTTAAATCAAAATGATATGAGCACATATTGTGACATTTAAGCCTTTGGATTCAATGGAGTGTAGAACACTATTCTATGACCTGGCCATATTGAACAGATTGTACCAGACGCCAGTGCAGAATAGTGCATTGTCTATCCTGTCGTCCCTGCTCTGTACTATATTCCAGTCAAGCATCTTCTTGTCCTCTGCAAATCCAGATTCAGAATTGTTTCTCTAATGGTACTGTTCCAGGTAAGGTATTGTATTCTGAACAAAATCCCTCATTGTATCCTTCCATTTCGGTTAACCCTTGAGGGTTACATTCTTCTTAGGTATGGCAAAGACTCTTGTGTCACCGAGTTTGTATATGAATGATGGGGATGAATAGGACCTGTTCATGCGGATGGAATCCAAATCTATCCCAATGGATAAGAGAAGGTCCATTGTCCGGACATATGCTTCTCTCTCCCATTTTATGGATGAACCGAATGCTATGTTCAATCTGGTCTCAAGGTCCATTATGGCAAATGAATATGCAAATAGGCGTCTTTTATGGCTCTTCGATTCCTTTCCATCTTTTTCATGATCAGGATTCTCCTTTGCCAAATCCTTCAGTTTCTGTGCAGAGGATTCATAGCTCTTCTTCACTGTCATTGAATATCTTGTGCCTTCATCTATTGCATCTGAATTTTTCACATCCTTCTCTTTCAAAATAAGGATGTGAAGGTAGTGCACTGTAGTTATGACCTCATTATCTGAGTCTAGTCTCTCTATGGTTTTGTATGACTCATCTACCCCGGAGATCATGGAGAATATGTCAAGCATGTTTGCAAACATCCTATTAGATTCTCTAACAAGCTGCTTGATCAGATGCAGCTTTGACTCGCTGTTCCAGTGATAATGAATACGGATGTCCCGGTCTTTTAAATATCCTTATTGATGATACTGCTTCATGTATAAAGGGATCAAGACACTTCACGGCCATCTTCATTCTTGTGGTAAACTCTTGCTCATGTGTTTCCAGTCCCTTTCCTTGCCGGGATGTTCCCGCTTGTATTTCTTCTTGATTGTGCTGTTGATCTCCACCGGCCCGTAATTGACTTCTTCGACCATGATCCTCGACATGGGTGTTTATGCAACGAAAGATTAGGTAGTTATCTATATATAACGATTATAATGGTGAGAAGACTGGATCTAGATAATGGAAAGCTCATACTGGAAGAGTATGAGATAGAGGGATTTCTGGAAAGAACCGTAACACCGATTGAAACATCAGGAAAGGCAGATATTCCAAGAAGGTACATTGAGCAGAGGGTTTACGTTACAATAACAAAGAACCATGTAATTGTTCAGTAAAGAGAGAAAAAATAATAGTGTTCCACACTCGATTCTATGGTACAGGGAATTTTGCAGCACACTAATAGAGGGCAAAACATTATTCAGCAACAGAAGTAAGACAACCTAAAGTTTTATAATTGGTTTAATAATGGTCTCCACATGTCGAAAAATAATCCTGGTGGATCATTAGGGGATGAAGAATTCGCAATGCCCAACTTTACTACTTATTCTCAACTGGAGGAATATATGCTTAAAAATCATGGTTATGAGTCATCGAATAATCTTTTCTTTAAAGAGGAAATAAAGGGACTACAAATAGCTGAAGTAGGATGTGGACATGGTTATATCACTCCTATTTTAGCAAAATATGCTTCTTTTGTTACGGGTTTTGATGTTGATGCAAAAGCACTTTCGCATGCTAAAGAGTTGAAACAAAAACTAAATATTAATAACATTGATTTTCAAATGTTTGAAGATAATTTAACTTCTATCCAAGAGTATGAGTCTGCCATTTCTATGGATGTAATAGAACACGTGCCAAATCCAATCACTTATCTTAGAGAGATAAATAATATGTTAATAAAAGGTGGAACGCTCTTCATAGGAACTCCAAATGGCCTTATCGCACGGAAGAATAAATGTCTAATTAAAATGCATAACCGATTTCATATCATGGAATATTCTCCCAATGAACTTCAAGCATTTTTGAATAATACTGGGTT
>JAKARU010000069.1:0-3313 GCA_021819225.1 Thermoplasmata archaeon | reverse complement strand
AACAAACACCACAATCTGGAAATAGTGTTAGTGATTGGGTCATAAACGCTACAACTGCAAACCAAATAAATGCTCATAATTGTGATGTAATAATAATAAAAGCAATAAAGAAATAATACTGTATAACTATTAATACAACTCGTAAGTTTTCTTGTATGTAATTTTTTTGTATCCATTATGATGCAAAATTAAACGTGTATCCTTGTATGCCATAGGTTCAAGCATGTTTAGTCGCGGAACCATGGGCAGCCTTAAAAACGCTTTTAAATAAGAAAAATTCCCCCAGAGTCTATTTGGCAAAAGGATATCGCATATGAACAAGAAATAGATGGAAATTTAGTAAAATACTACCACAATTTCAATGGCGATGACCGCCATTTGGTACGAACCTGAAATTAAGAAGTTCAGGGTAAAACAGACAGCTATGAGCATTCACAATCTTACCTGTAAATGTCATTTATATCTATAAGGAAATGATTTCTCGAATTTTCCCTGCACTAGCTAACCAGTTCACTGGAAAAACCACTCTTATAGAATAAAATGAACCTTTGGTACCCACAGGGAAACAGTTCAGATTTTTTCTTTAGACCTAGCAAGATACCAGGATTTACAAAATCATCAGTCCATTTGACCTCACCAAATATCATAGACCCGTCATCAAACTTCCCAACCAGATCAATTTCCACAATATCCATGCCTTTCTGCTTATTTTTGTCTTTCCCCCACCACCTTCCTAATTCAACCAATTCTTGATCAAGCAGATCAACACTGTGTTTGGCCATATAACTCAGCACACCCTTTCAAAAATCCCTGACACATACTGATTTATGTCCCTATGAATCAGGTTGATCAAAGAGTTACGATTTCCAATTTCTATGGCACGAATGTTTGGAAATATGAATCTAAAATAAAAATTAAAGTAATTACTTACAATCTCATAAACACCATTTCTATAGGATTTTGAAAATATGGGGAAATTCTAGAGATTATTCCCATAAGTTGAAGTTTCTCAAGGTATGGTGATAATTCATTTCTATGTAAATTCATGGAATCTGCAAGTTCAGCACTTGTGTTTTTCCCAGCTGAAGTCAACCTTAGAACGGTAAAATATTTACCCCGCGATCTGAGCTCCTGTCCCAATATGAATAATGGTTCATTTAGATATATATTATGAGGATCAAGGAATTTTTCAACTGGATTTAAGCCATCATCAAGCAATTCGAGGTAATACGGAATACCTCCATAAATGGAATAAATTATCATTGCATCCTATGCCTCAATCTTTTCTAAGAAAAATCTGAGATCACTGAAATCCATCTCCTTGAGTTCTATGTTTCCCGTTTTCCTTCCATAAATTGGAGAATTGTAATTCAACAGATCGTTTCTAACAATTTTAATTAGGGACCCTGTGATTATCATAAAAATGTTCATCTCTTTAAAGTATCCGTCATAATATTTCTGAAAGGCAGAAAGGAGGGATAAATCCTTTTCAATCAAATATGTCAATTCATCAAATACCATGACAATCTTTTCTTTACTGGATGCAAGTTTTTGATGCAAATACTTAAAAAACGCATCACCGTCCAAAAATGGGTTATTTATGATCAATTCATCCTTAAAAAAATTCGCAGACATATAAGAAAAGTTCTTGAATATCTGCCTTTGATCTTCCCGTGTTGCCATTAGGTAAATGCTTGATAAGCCTATTCATTAAATGTACTCAACAAAACTATTAATCATGAGAAAGAATAGATAAACGGGAATAAATGATTTCAGAATACAAAATTGCCAATGATTCAGTGAAAGTTATAACAGGAAATGGAATTTTTTCTGATTTGAGCCATAAGGATCCTGGGATATTTTTTATTATGAGTAGCAATGTGTTGCGTTTATACACAGAGAAATTTAAGAAGATCAACGCCACAAACATATTTGCAGTTGAGGATGGAGAATCTTCAAAGTCACTTCATTACTATGAAAATGTGATAGGCGAACTTGCTTCTAAAAATTTTGAGAGGAATAACACAATTGCATATGTAGGGGGTGGAACAGTAGGAGATCTTGCCGGATTCATTTCGTCAACTTACAAACGTGGAGTGAATCTTATTGCAGTTCCTACAACTATTCTTTCTATGGTTGATTCATCACTTGGAGGAAAGAATGGCTTGAATTTCAATGGTATCAAGAACCTTATTGGCACTTTTAAGAATCCTTCTGAGGTAATCATCGATACATCGTTCATATCTGGAAATAAAAAGATGCTTCAGGCGGCTCTTGGTGAAATAGTGAAGCATGGACTGATGTTGGATAATTCCATCAATGAACTCCTCCTTTCAAATGATGCCAGTTCAATATGGAATGACAAACAGATAGAGAAACTAATAATGCTCAATGTTGATGCAAAGATGTCTGTGTTTGAGAAGGACCCCTTTGAAACAATGGGTATAAGGAATGTGCTAAATTTTGGCCACACTGTCGGCCATGCACTCGAGGCAGTCTCCTTAAACAGGATATCACATGGATATGCAGTAATGCTTGGCATGAGAATTGAATCGGAAATTGCACGCAACCTCGGTTACACAGAATACAATCCACTGGAGATAATAGATGGCATCACTGGTAAATATGAGATCAACATGCCCTCAATAGACGCAAAAATGTTAGAGAAAAGTGATAAATACATAATGAATGACAAGAAGATTTCCAGTGGAGTCCTGCGTATTCCTGTACCAATAGAACCGGGAAAACACAGGATCATAGAGATGAAAACACATGAATTCATAGATGAGATGAAGAAGGCAGGTGAAAGGTTATGCTCATAGGGCTCATAGGAAATCCCATAAGTGTCTCGTGGAGTGAAATGCTGTTCAACAGGATATTCGAAATGGAGGGAAACAGGAGTGCATACTATGCCATAAATGCATCTCCGTTCACCATAAACAGGATCATTGACAGGGAAATATCGCCCTATGAAGGATTCAATATAACTGCACCTTACAAGGAATACATACTGAATTATGCAGATGACAGGGAACCACTGGTATGGAAAACAGGATCTGCAAACGTGATCAGGAGGTACGGAGGGGGATATTCTGCATTCAATGTGGACTACCTCGGATTTGAACGAATCATGAAGGAGACAAAAACTGTTCTGGATGGAAAGAGGATCGCCATCATCGGTTCAGGAGGAGTCTCCAGGACTGTACTGTATTACATACTTACACAATCATCCCCGGAATATGTGGCCATACTGACAAGGGATACATCCAGGGCAGAGAAGAAGATTAAGGGAACCTGGCAGTAGCGCCCCACG
>JAKARU010000068.1 GCA_021819225.1 Thermoplasmata archaeon | reverse complement strand
TCCTTTTAAATTTTCCAAGCGATAAAATCCCAATAATTAATAAGTTTTACATTAAAATTTGTACAAGTTAAAAATTTTTTATCTTTTATAAAATATAATTTATCTACAAAGGATTTAAGCATGGTTTAGTGTTATAATTTTTTATGACCTTCATAGTCAACTTCGACCGTTTCCTTATGGGATTTACCCTTGCGTCTCATATACTGATCGTAACGATGAGTATAGGGCTCAGTATTATTGTATCACTGGCTGAGTATATCGGGATAAGGAGGAAAGACCCATACTATGAAGCATTAGCCAGGAGGTTGACGATCGCACTTGTCATATTTTTTGCAATAGGAACTGCAAGTGGAACGGTTCTTGCAGTTGAACTGTTTGCTCTATGGCCCAGCTTTATGGTTGTTGTCGGAAAGGTCGATATCCTACCCTTCTATTATGAGGTATTTGCATTTCTTCTGGAATCTATCTGTCTCGTTCTCTATTTTTACTACTGGGATTTCTACAAAAACAGGTATAAACACTGGGTCCTATCATTGATGGTTGCAGTTGGTACTGTGATGTCTGCTGTTTTCATAACCATGATAAACGCATGGATGAACACACCTGCGGGCTTCAACATTCCTTACTACCTCAAGACTGGCATATTAACAGATATTAATCCTCTGGCGGCTATAGCTGCACCATCTGTGTTATATGAAGACCTTCACGTCGTTACTGCGACAGTGACCGCTGGTGTCTTCCTAATAGGTGCCTATCTTGCATACAGTTTCCTGAGGGCAAAGAGCGAGGATGAAAGAATCTTTAACAGAAAGGGACTGAAACTGGTCGCAGCAGTGGGTCTTATTTCAATAGCATTAGCAGGTATAACTGGAAGCCTGGCTGCTTCACAGCTCATAGTTCTGCAACCGTTAAAATACGCGGCAATTGAGCTGGATCTTCACAGTACAACAAGCGGTGCTGAAACACTTGGTGGCATCCTGGTATCGGGCAAGATACTTTATGCAATCACCATACCAAAATTGCAAAGTTTGCTTGCTTATCCGCAGACACTGGGAAAAGGTACGTTACCCGGGTTAGACCAGTACCCACAGAGCTTGTGGCCTCCACTTTTCATTCACCTGACATTTGACACCATGGTAGGTGGCGGATTCCTGGTAGGGTTATTCGCATTGTATCTCATATGGAGATTGTTGAGACAAAAATCAATAACAACCAAAATTGGTCTGTATGGCATGATAGTATCAGGCTTACTTCTAATACTCGTATATGACAGTGGATGGGTGACCGACGAGGTTGGTCGACAGCCATGGATCATCTACAATGTCATGACTGTGCAGTCTGCTGCAAATACTTCAGCTGCTATAATCCCACTTGGAATAGCCATAATGATATTCTATTTCCTGGTTGTACCATTCAGCTTTTACTTTGTAAGCAGGGTGCTGAGACATGAATCCGTTCAGTCAGAAATTGATAAAGCGAGAGGGTTGAAATGACAGGAACAGTTAATGCTGAGGTAATACTTAATATACTGATTTTTTCGATTTTTTTCACAAGTGCGTCCACTGAACTGATGGCCGCTTCAGCCATTCTTTTTAGATACAAGGAAAGTCAGACGAAGGTGTTTGGTTTCCTGTTGCCAATATGGGAGATTACAGGAACACTCTTTGTTTTCTACGTGGTGAACCTTGAAGGTCTTGTCCCAGATGTTCTTCCTCTACTTGCTTTTTCATTCATTGCGTATATACTGATTTTTCTCATTCTTTATGTGCTTCGTAATTCCATGATTGTATTCGCTGAAATGATATGGAAAAACAAGACCATAAACAAAAAGCTACTATATTCAGTCTATGCAGTGGTTACCTTTGTCCTTGGAACGATGGTACTACTGATTTATGCCAGTTTCATTGGTGGACATGGTATAGACTACAGTGCAAGAACCTTCGACCTCTTAAAATTCATTACATTCCTGCCAGATGATGGATTCATAGTTGGAATTGCAATTCTACTTTTTGGAATGGCATCCATATTCTACGATCTCAATGTAAATCGTCTTCTACCACTGCTTGTTATCGTGATAGGTCTCATTATTGCAGGGGTTTCACTGCATGATCTGGGTGATTACAGCAATAGTACTCTCTCTGTGATACCGCTTATCCTGTTCCTTCTTATACCAATCCTCTGGATACTACCTTCCACAAGGAAGTACATAACGAACAAGTTGATCTTCCAGGGAATCTTTGCCATATCTATCTTCGTAGTGGCCTTGTCTCAGTATCCTTACTTATTGGGTAGAACCCTCAACATAAATTCAATACTAAATGACGCAGCTATGCAGACAGAAATGTTTTATGCAACGATAATAGGAGGTATCATACTATTGATACTTACATACTTCTTTTATGACATATATTTTGAAAAGGGAAAGCAGGAAGAAAAGAATAAACTAGAAAATGCTGGAAAGTAATCTAATTTACCGTATTTCATGAGAGAACTTTCAGCATCTTCTCCATCGTTGACTGGATAAGTTCTGGCGGGAGCCTCCCATGTGTATAATAGGAATACGAATCAAATCCCCATTTCATCAGATGGGCCAGTGGTCCATTAACTGTTCTATCCACATGGCCGCCGAAGAGGGTATCGGAAAGAATAAGTGTCGCATCAATTCCACCCCTGTTCATTATACAGAACACTTCAGGTTTGAACTCTATTACATCTCCCACTCCACTGACCTCCTTCATAAGGGATGAAACTGCCACATCGGCCTGAAGTACTGCTATGTGGCCAAGTTTTGGCATTGACAGGGAATTGCAGTCCCCAACCACGAAAACGTTATGATACTTGGTATGTCTCATTTCCCTATCTGTCTTGATGAAACCGTAATCATCTCCAAGGGATGAATCCTTTATAACCTTCGGGCCAGCGTATGGCGGTATCACTAGAGTAAGATCACTGGGAAGCTCTGTTCCATCCTGGAAAAACACTGATTTTTCACCAATCTTCTCAAGCACCTTCTCAGTGATCACCTTTATCCCTTTCTTGGAAATTATAGAACCTACTTTTTCGTGAATCTTCGGACCTACATCATCGAAAAATACTTTTCCAGGCGTGAATACTGTTATGCTGGTTATCTCTCTCAGATCCCTCTCACTGAGAAAGAAATCAAGCATGAACATTATCTCTCCAATTGGTCCCTCGCACGGTGCATCCAGCATTATTTCAGTCGATTTTTCGTCCCATATAGTCTTTGATGCACCAATGACTACATTCCCGCCCTTGAAATTATTGATCGCATCCCACATTTTAGGCGCATGTTCATCATCGCATACAGAATATGCAAACTCTTCAAACCCTGGAATGGCCCCATAGTCCTTAACAGCTCCCGTTGCAATAACCAGATAATCATATTCTACAAATTTTCCATTTTCAAGTTGCACGGTGTTCTTTTCAGCAAAAATCTTATCAACTCGTGAATTAATGAATTCAACGTTCTGTTTCCTGGCAATCTTATCAATTGGAATCTGTGTGTGATTTACAGGTTTACCTGCAAGGGCAACCTCAACAAGAGACGGTTTTTCCAAGCTCGTGGTTCTCAGGTCGATCAATGTAACTGCAAACTGTTTTCCAATGGTCCTCTTCAGATCATACAGGAATCTTAACCCACCAAATCCCGCGCCAATTATCACTATCCTCTTTTTCTCACCACTCTTCTGCAGTTTTTGATCCATGTCAATATGTACTATTTCATAACACTAATAGTTATTGAATTATAGTTGAATAATATTGAATATTAATTGAGATAATCTAAAGGAGTGGTAAGGTATTTGAACCAAATTAATTTGATCTTAGTTGTAAAACTCAGATGTATCAGCATGGAGAAATATAGAAACGCCATCAACAAAGTTTCGGGCATTTATTTATACAGTTTTTAACAATAATTGAGGCTATTCAAATGAAACCTTCCTGTGAAAAACTAATCCTGGAATCTGGCACGTTGTTCAAGGAATTAGCACATGACAAAGGTTGGAAGAGGGATATTTCAGGTGGCAAATTCACTTCCCATGGGAAAATAAAAAAATAGAATATAACAAAGAACGGAAGTAAATTAATACGAAATATCGCAGAATAACAGCTGCGGAAAAGACAGAATCAAATGCAGGTCACAATGTAACACCTAAGATTACGACGGGACAAGCAAGAACCCAAATCAGCAATGATAAGATGGTTGTTAACCTAGTCTAAGATGATAATAATTGGAAAACAATAATAAGATATAAGGCATATTTAGGTATGGATGCTATTCCCTCACGACTCGAAAAGGTTGCTGAAATGCTGAAGATGTTTGGCCTCTCGTCCTACGAAGCACAGGCCTTTTCTGCACTGATATATCATGGAGTTGCAAATGCTGATGTGATTGCAGATACTGCGAAGATCCCAAGAACATCAGCGTACAAGGTCATGGAATCCCTGGTGGAGAAAGGATACGCCAGGGAAACTGAAGGAAGGCCCAAGATGTTCAAACCTGAAACCCTTGAGGATATACGGAAGAAGATAGAAACAAGGGTACAGGACCTTTTTTCCGAAATGAGGCAGATTGAGGACAATGTGCCATCCAAGGGTGATCCTCAACTGGTTTACACTATATACGGAAGATCAAAGGTGATGAGTAAAATAGCTGAACTGATAAATCTCGCAGACAAGGAACTTTACATCTGTACACCAATGGTGAAGGAAATAAGGATGGAGATGAAGAAAAACATAGAAAACGCAATGAGGAGAAACGTGAAGGTCATCTTCGTGACTCCACCGAACAAGAGAGTTCCGCAGAACGCACAGATATTCAGAAAGGAGGGGCTTATAGCTACAGATGTCGTTGCAGATAGATCAAGAGCACTTTTAGCAGGTCCTGATCTGAATGCGTGTGGCTACACAGATAACCCTGCACTGGCACTACACGTGTTCCAGTTCGTGCAAATGATAATCGACAGCAGCGATTTTAACACAAAGGAAGAGTGAAAAATGAAAATTACAGATGTAAACAACATAGGTGGTCATCTATCCACATCAAAGGGAATGGAAGCCACACCGGGAAGAGCACGTGAATTTGGATTTAAGAGCTACCAGGTTTTCACAAAGAGTCAGATGCAGTGGAAAGCCAAACCTCTGGACGAAGAAATTGTTAAAAAGTTCAAAAAGGAGAAGAAGGATAATGGAAATCCAACAGTCATGGTCCACGCATCCTACCTTTTGAATACGGCCAGCAGTGACAACATTCTTAGGGAGAAAGTAAGGGAAGGTTTCAGGATGGAAATAGAAAGGGCTGATAAGCTGGGAATGGAACTTCTAACATTTCATCCAGGTTCATTCAAGGACGCAACTCTTGAAATAGGAATAAACAACGTTGCGAATATGCTCAATGATGTTATCACTTCAGATCAGATGGTAAAAGTACTGATTGAAAATAGCGCTGGCC
>JAKARU010000067.1 GCA_021819225.1 Thermoplasmata archaeon | reverse complement strand
AATGTATATTGTTGAATTCGGGAAAGGTCTTCTTCAGTTCCGGTATCTGATCCTGCTGATAGTTGTAATTGATGCGCTTCCCTGTCTTATATGCAAGAATTCTCTGTTCCAGGAATGAATTGTACAGTTCACGGCACAGATCCAACTGCTGATCGAGCACTTTTCCCTGATCCGCAGATGGATACAATCGGAACTTATATGTCCTCATGGCGCTTTGTCTCCTGCGAGTCCACGTATCTCTTCAGAACATCCAACGTGACCTGCCCTGACGTTGCCAGAAAATAGGAGGGGGGCCAGAACTTACCCTTCCAAAGCTCTTTCCTGATATCGGGAAAGTTACGCTGTATCTCCCTTGACGTTATTGTTTTGGTTGTGTTGATGAACTGCGGTATGTTCAGGAGTGGTGTGGATTTGAAAAGCATGTGAAAATGATCCTCATCGCACTCTATCTCCAGAACCACCACGTTGAATGTATCGGCAATTCCCCTGACCTTTGTCCTGAGAAAGTCCACAATTATGTCGCTGGTGAATACTTTCTTTCTATATTTCACGACCCGGATGAAGTGATAATACAGTGAATACACTGAATGCGCACCTTTATCCAGATCGTATGGCATAGGTATAGCAATACGCCATAAACATTTCGCCCGCTTTCATCCCCTTGTCGAGTCAATGAGACTTCTTGCTCGCATAAGTTAAAGTTATTAAATATCAATCATATACAAGTACATTGGACGATATAGATCCTGAAGCAATAAGAACCGTTGATGATATATTAGACTACATAGCCGAACGTTTTGAGAGTAATCCGGCAGCAAATTATGGAAATAATCTGTGGAGTTACAGGCAATTTAAGGAAATGGTAAAATCCCTGGCATCTTCCATGATGGATAATTTCCCGATGAAGAAAGGGCAAAGAGTTCTTGTACTCCTGCCTCCAAGCTACCAACTGCTTCTTTCTTACTTTGCTTTGTGGAGGAATGGGGTGAGTGTTATCCCTCTCGATGTAAATACACCACTGCCACTGATAGATAGAATAGCAACAAGCGGCAAAATATCAGGAATCATCACATATGACTCACTTTTCAGCCATATTAACAGGAACGAAACTTCAAACATATATAATATTCTCACAAGTTCTACTGAATTCCGGGCGGTTTTAGCAAGAAAAAACCCCGATATGAGCAATTACAGAAACAAGGGGACAAGGCAGAGGGCAGTAATGGAGGAAATGTGCTACGAGCAAACAAAAGAAGGGGAACACATTGATATATTTACCGACGTAGGAATCTCAGACATTCAGTGGAAAAAAGACTCATCCTTCGTTTTCTTGAATTACACATTCAGGAAAATAATATCTGCAATAAAATTCAGCCTGGATATCTTTCCATGGAGGAATACTCAGGCCCTGTTAATACAGAAAGAACCAACATCCTGCATGGATGTGATCAACGAGATCATCATTCCCGTGATTAAGGGGCAATGGATTGTTATGGTTGAGGATTTCACGGAAAACCTTGAAAAAACCATCGAAACAAAGGATCCGACTGAAGGAATAATGCTGTGGCTCAACATGAAAGGATTCAACGAATTAAGGAAATTCAGGGAAACCACTCTGGGAAGAATTTCGATTATTCTGACAAATTTTCAATGGAACAAAGAAGAGGTGGTCTTTTTGGGAAAAAAAGAGTCTTCGCTCTTTTCAATTCTTGGGTATGAAGGCATCTCGGTTCCACTAATGACAAAACACTTTATTCAAAATGGAACGGCACAGAGCAGTTTTGGTGATGACAATAAGGAAGATTCTAAAGTTTTCAAGGTTCCAAATGCCTTTGTGTGTGACAAATATGAAGGTGAACTGGATTATTACACAATTGAAAACATTGATAAAACAACTATGAGCTTAAAGGACATGGAAACAGATTCAGTTTATATTCATAGGGGAAAAACTGTACCGGTAAGTGAAATGATGAACTTTATGGAAACAAGGCTTCGAACAAAAAACTGCTCTATTTCACAGGGCAAGGATGACTGGAGGGCACTGGATGCCAAATGCAATAAGAAAATAGGGCTAAAGCAAAATTCGGATAACGAGTTGCCCGATTATATGCTGCCCATAAAATTCAATTAAACGGGAAAGGTTCAATCGGAAAGCAATTTCTTTATCCTTTCTGCAATTTTATCCAATTCCTCTTTGTTTTCCTTGAATTTATTGCTTCCATTGGATTTTATGTCCTCAAGAAAATTCACCAGCCCATTGATTTCATCCACAGCCTCTTCAAAATTTCTTGGTGAATTTGCGGAAAAGGGATTGTGAAAATGCCCCATTCCAAACCAGTTGCCCGATTCCTCGGTCAGGCTGTAGGATCCCGATTCATCTTTCTTTATCAGGTTTTCATCAACCATCTTCTGAAGCATCGGGTAAAGCGATCCGGGCGAGGGCCTCCACATCCCAAAAGTCATCCTGTCCACTGAATCCATAATCTCAGCCCCGTTCTTCGATCCGTTTCTCAAAACCGCGAGAATTGTAAATCTCAGGTCTCTTCTTTTGCCAAACATGTTTCCCATCATAATTATCATATCGGTTATCCGATATCGATATATAAAGTTATACTAAGAGACTTCATATTTTAAATATAGTTAAAAAAATAAATAAGTCGACCTCCAAAACAATACAAAACAAATTGTTTTTTCCGGAAACCTAAAACCATATCTTTCAAAGAAACGTTAATTAGCTATTTTCATATAATAAGGCACGGATGTGGAATTCTTTAAAAGAAAACCATAATTTCCATCAAACTGAGGGTTGAATCTATATGAATGGGGAAGTCGAACCAGAGGAAAAATTGAGAAAAGGTCTCGAAGGGGTCATAGCAGCGGAAACCAAGATTGGATATGCAAATGGATCAGATGGAAAGCTATTTTACAGAGGTTATGAAATTAACAGCCTGGTTGAGCAGAGCAATTACGAAGAGGTTTCATACCTTTTGCTCTACGGGCACCTGCCAAAGCGGAAAGAATATGAAAAATACGTCACCAGGTTGAGGGAACAAATGGTTGTGCCAGATGAAGTCTATTCCTTGATAGAGTCAATAGGCGCAAAAGCCCACCCCATGTCCACACTTAGAACAGCGGTATCATATCTTTCTTGTTTTGACAAAGAGGAATCTGAAGCCACAATTGAAAATCAGGAGAGAATAGGTGTTGGCCTTATTGCAAGGATGCCAGCGATTGTAGGGGCAATCCACAGGATATATTCCGGGAAGCCAATAACCAGCCCAAACCCGGATCTTGGATATGCCGCAAACCTCTTTTACATGTCAACAGGCACTAAGCCAGACCCCGTTGAGTCTAAAATAATGGACACTTCCCTCATATTGCATGCAGATCATGGAATGAATGCTTCAACTTTTTCTGCCCTTGTTACTATATCCACCATGGCAGATATGTACTCAGCAGTTACCTCAGCTGTAGCCACGCTAAAGGGGTCGCTTCACGGAGGAGCAAATGAAAGAGCCCTGAAAATGATACAATCTATAGGCCATCCAGGGAATGCAGAGAAAGAACTTAAGGCAATGACAGAAAGGGGAGACAAAGTTGTAGGATTTGGCCATAGAGTTTACAAGGTCTATGATCCAAGAGCAAAGATCCTGAAAAGGTATGCTGAATATTTTGCAGAGAGCAGAGGGAATGAAACACTCAAAACAGCAGAAAAAATTGAGGAATTAATGATCAATAAATACGGGGAAAGAGGAATATTTCCCAATGTAGACTTCTATTCAGGAATGATATATGACAGCATGGGATTCAAGGCAGAAATTTTCACGCCCTTGTTTGTGGCAGGAAGAATCTCAGGTTGGGTTGCCAGGGCTTTGGAATACTCAAGGGACAATAGAATTTTCTGGCCAAACGCCCTTTACACAGGAGAAAAGGGGCCAAGAAAATACATCCCCATTCAGGATAGAGACTGAAATGGCGAAAAAATCGTTCATGCCGGACCTGGAGGAAAAGATCATCATCCCCGATACTTCTGCCATATTGACTGGCAGAATTGAAATTCTTTCGACGAACTGCATCGTACCCCTGGGTGTTATAGGTGAGATAAAACATGGCAGGATGAATAGGGTGATGAGCCATAATTTAAACGTAATAAAAACGGCATCCCCAAAGGAAGAATATATGTCCCTTGTCAGG
This sequence comes from Thermoplasmata archaeon, assembly GCA_021819225.1. The sequence goes on along the minus strand of JAKARU010000067.1, from coordinate 1,285 downwards.
GAAGCATCAAGGAAAACGGGCGATCTGCCATACCTGAGCCAGACAGATATGGAAATAATAGCAGTGGCAAAGGAATATTTGGGCGTCGTAATTTCAGATGATTATTCATTGCAGAATGTGTGTTCCGAAATGGGCATAGAGTACCACGGTTGTGGCATAGAAGCAATTAAGGAAAGCATAAAGTGGGGATATATGTGCAGAGGGTGCGGTGCAAAATATGAATCAAGAATGGAGAACTGCACCATATGCGGGCACAGGATAACACGGTACCCATTGAGGGAAAACGAATCTAGGAAAAGTTAGAGCAATGGATATTCCGAGGTTATTTTATCTACTATTTCTGAAGGGGCAGGCCCTATTCCAATGCAGGTTGTGCTCCCAGGATCCACCTGCGTGTATCCAGCATCAGAGATCACAGATGTGTTGAGCCCCAGGCTCTCACATTCTGTTTTCAATCTGTAAAGTTCTTCAACGTTCCGAAGCCTGATCACGATTTTTTTCTGCCCCTGTGACTCCCATTCCCTGAAAATCTTTTTGTTATGCTTCTGGGACCACAGGGCACAATTTACCGCCGCATGTGAAGCCTGGGCTGCTATCTTCCCCTTTCCCATGTCCAGATCCTTCCTGACTCCTATTATCATCTTCATCTCTTCTACCATGGAACATCTTTCCTGTGCATTTTATATGCCAATATATTTACACCCCTGTGCAGGAGTGGAGTAATTACCAGTATTATCACAATGTCTATAAAATTTCCATAAAGTGAGGCAAAAAACGATCTGGATATGAGGAATAGAAAGAGAAAGGCAAAAATTACAAAGGGCCACATATCAAGCAGGTCGCCTTTTTCACCACTTTTTATATTCCTCCTTCTCTTTATAAATGAACCTACAAGGTCACCTGTAAGGGAACCCCACGCAAGGGCAAAGGAAACAATCAGGATTGTTGCAAATGAAACTGTAAACTGGAAAAGCCCAAGCAGTGAAATGGCCGGCAAGACAATTATGCCTGAAACGAAACCTATCAAAATGCCACCAAAATATCCACTTATGCTTTTTCCGTCACCCAGTATTCTTCTGCCGTCTATGAAACTCTTTCCAAGATCCATCCTGCCCTTCCCTCCTGTTATAACTGCCCCTGGGTTGGCAACAAGGGCTGGAATAAAGGCAAAAAGCCCAGCCAAGATATTAAATGCCAGATTCTGCATATGTTTCTACTGCTTTCAGTATATCTGCCTTAGTTATTATTCCTTTCAGTTCCAGTTTATCCACAATAAGAACAGCAT
>JAKARU010000066.1 GCA_021819225.1 Thermoplasmata archaeon | reverse complement strand
TTCCGATCTTAACACCACCCGTGAATCATATAACATTCCTTTTCGGGGAACTTGGTTTAACGACATATTACGAGGAGACTGCAATTTATTTCTCAATCCTGGTCTTCATATCAGCAATTCTTTCTTTCACTGCCTTGAATTTGCAGCTTGGAGTCAATGTAAGGGGTGCGCTCCTTAATGGCAATAAATACAGGCTACATTATTATTCATTCTCGATTGTTCCAGCACTTGTCAGTACGGGATTATTCCTGATCCAGAATCAGATGCCATTGATTTATACTGCTATTTTCTTCCTCTTATTCCTTTCAATAATGCTGTTTGTACAGAGATACGGTATAATAAGGGGTCTCGCCACCATAGGCGTAATATTTGGAAGCGAGATAATACCAAACTATGCCAAGGCATATACTGGACCAGCATATGAAATTCTTATTTTTGCCCTTGTTATAATTGGTTTTATATCTCTTCTGGTCCCATACAGGAATTCTGAACTATGGAAGAAGAAGGCAATCACAGAAGAAAGTTCCAGCGAACTCAGCCCCGGTACTCCTCCCCTAGATGGGATCAAGGAGGATGCCACCACACCCATGGTTCCGGGTAATGCCCATGCTCCAAGAACCGTTGATTCTCGTTCTTTAGCTGAGGAACTCTTTATCAGAGGTGTTTGCCCGTATTGTGATTCTATTGAATTCTATTATAATCAGGATAATACCCTCACGTGCAAGAAATGTAAGTCAGTTCTTACAGGTCACGAGACAAATTTCAATTCATTCAATGTCATGCAGGGGAGGAGAAGAATGTGATTTTAATAAACTGGCGAAAAGCCCTATCGCATAGACTGCTGAGGGGAGAAAAAGTAAGAGGCTATAATCAAATCCAAGATATGACAGAAGGGCTCCTCCAGCGAAAGATCCTGTCACATATCCAATAGAAAATAGAGTTTCGTAATAAAAAACACCTCTCCTTGGACCTTCTGATTTTCCAATGTAGGAGAGGATCTTAGAAAAACCAAAGCTTCCACCGAACCCGCCAAGAAAAAGGGCAATTGAAAGTGATAAAATATTTGAGTCCACTGACAGCATGAGGAAGGACGATGCAAGAATGGAGGCAAAGGCAGAGTATTCCCTCGAGTCTCGACCCATACTTCTTCCAGCGAAGACGGCGCCAAGTGCAAAGGCGAGTCCTGATATTGCCAGTAACGCTCCAATCTCGAAATAGGAATAATGTGAATTCTTCAAAAGAGGAACAAGAACATAAGTAGAATACCCCAGGTATATTCCAACAAATGTCATGGGTAAAACAAGAACCTTGTTCAGTGGCATTTTTATGTTATTCCTCCTTTCTATGGTTTCCACAGGCTGAATCTGGAAACCTATCAGGGAGACGGCAGCTACAATTGCATAAATTGCCCTGTATCCAACATACTGGAGAAGTGCACCAGAAAATATGGGGAACAGCCCGGAGGGAATGGCCCAGGCTGCAGAATACTTCTCTGCATTTCCGGTTTTCCCGATCAATCCGGTTTCAATTTCTACCGAAATCCACCACATGCTCTGAAAGAATCCTGTTACTGCAATTATCATTACATATGTGAACAGATCAAGTTTGAGGAAGATAAGGACCAATGAAAATATAGATATGATGAGAAATGGGAATTTCATCCCAAAATTAAGCGATCTCTTGCCAAGAAACCTGAATGAAAATGAAACTATGATAAATGGAAATGACGTAAGGGTTCCAATAAGCCCAATTTCAATATATGGCAGGCCAAATATGGCAAGCCTGAGTGGAAAAGTAAAACTGAGCCACAGCCAGCTTATGGAGAACAATACCGTTGCTGCAGATAGATATCTTATGTTTTCAATGTCCCTGTTCCACGGATTCAACAGACGACAAATCAATGCAAGCTATTAAAAGAATAGTTACCGGGTAAAAACCCTGGAAGAATAGATATGGATAGCGCCAATACGGAATGTTTGTAGCAGTTTAAAATATGTCATTTTAAGGGATGACATTTTCCCGGAAAATGATGGAAGTGTCCATCGTAGTTGAGTTTTTATATATCTTAGTATTCACCATGGGATAGAGATGGTAACGAAACCAGCCAGAATGTACACAAAGATTACAGGTCCAGCATACACTAGAAGAGAGTTTATGGGGGGTGTTCCATATCCTAAAATTACAACCTTCACGCATGGCAATCAGAAGAAGGATTTTCCAATTGAGCTGAAGATGATTGCACGGGAAAGCTGCCAGGTAAGACATTCAGCACTTGAAGCTGCAAGAATCTCGATCAACAGGAAACTAACTGAATCACTTGGTATAGAAAATTTCTATTTCCAGATCAGGCCATATCCCCATCATGTTATCAGGGAACACAAGATGGCAACAGGAGCAGGTGCAGATAGGATATCAAGTGGAATGAGGGCAGCTTTCGGGAGACCGGTTGGTACAGCAGCCAGAGTCCATGCAGGTGATATTGTCATACTGGCAAGAGTAACTGCAGAAGGTGCCAAGCAGATGAAAGAAGCCTTGCATAAAGCGTCTATCAAGCTTCCCACGCCCTGTGACATAGAAATCAGCAAGGGTAAGGAAATTGCAGGAAAAATAGGAATCTGATATTTTTTTTATCAAACTTAAATTAGCCAAATCACCCTTTTTCAATACGGTCATTGCTAGGGCACTACAAAGTACCCTGAATACCTTATTCATAAGCAGAAAAAAAGCCTAAAAGGAAAGCATCGTCCAGAATTTCCAGGCAAATTTGTTGAAGAGAATACCATATGCCCTGCACTGGCCGCTAAGCCAGATGGTAATAAATTTTAAAATATCCTTTTAGTTTCTCTAGCGCCAATGAAATCCTGGATTAATTTGGCAGCAAGCATAGATGTATTTCCATTATCGAAGTCAGGAGTAAATTCCACGACATCAAATCCATCAGTAATCTTTGCAGTTTTTCTAATCAGATATCTCACATCTGTATCCGTGAGTCCATAAGGTTCAGGAGTTCCAACTCCAGGAGCATAGGAAGGATCTATCCCATCCATATCTATTGAAAAATAAATGTGGTGAGAAATCTTGGGGAAGTACTGCTCAAATTCCTTCTCAATACCATGTTTCTTTATCTCTTCCGCTCTCACAAATTTCACTTTCCTGAATTCTGGGTCTTCAAATTCTTCCCTTGAGGTAGATCGTGTTCCGAAGGAAAATATCTTTCCCTCACCAAGCACTTCCAGGGAACGGCGTGTGGCACATGCGTGATTATTCTTATGGCCCATATAAGAAAACCTGAAATCAGAATGTGCGTCAATGATTATCATTCCGTAATCCCTGAAATTTCTAATCGATCCACCGGTTATAGAATGCTCCCCTCCGATCATTACAGGAATCTTATTATCTTTCCTGATAATTGAAACCACCTCTGAAACAGAATCTACAGTTTCATCAGGATCTTCGTTTACAAATATATCTCCAATATCACAGATGGGTACCTCGGTGAAATCAATATCATAGGCGACGTCATAAGACTCAAGATTATCATAAGATCTTCTCACCTCTGCTGGTCCCCTCGAGGAACCCCTCCTGAATGATGACGTATAATCAAACGGAACTCCGAAAATAATGTACTTCGAATCCTCATAATCAAAGTTTGCATCTGCAATTTTTTTAAGAGAGCAGTAGGTCGAAAGTTCTATAGCATGATCTTTCTGATTCCCATTGCTTCCCAATAGGATACCTCCGTTCCAGCCTTAACTTTTTCTACTTCCTCGTCGCTTAGGGACATTACAAATGTTTCGAACGTTTCACTATCCATGAGCTGAGCCTCTTTATTGCTTACGCTGAGAACCTGGGCGTTCTTCTTTTCAATGATTGGCACTTTCACCTTGTGCTTAACAGGATAAACCACGCTTCTCTTCTGGTTATCAAAGATCCCAATGGCAACTATCCTTCCTTTTGCCTCGCCGTGTTTTCCAGGTTTAGACATGTTGATTTCCATTATTTTGCATGGAGCATCATCTATAAGCATATACCTTCCTACTTTCAGTTCTCTAACTTCTGCCTCTTGCCAACTCATTTACATCACTGCCCTATTTATTTTTGTTTTATAATTTTGTCTATTAATGTTGTGTGCTATCCTAATATATCAAGTAACTATATAATTAATTTGAAAGGTCAATAACATGATTAAAATAAAGACAAATTATATATTAATATTATCTTTATTCTTTGTGCTATCGTACATGATCTTCCAGATATTTGCATACGACTTGAATTATTATGGAGTTCCATCTGTAGAAATAAGGTCATTCTACCTGTACTCTTTCGGTTACACAATCCTTGGCATATTCATTTCATTAATTATTGGCAGGTTGTATTCTAAAAATTCTGTCATTTCACAGATTCCATACTCGTTAAATCTGATTCTGGGTTGCCTCTGGATTCTTGATGGCGTACTCCAGTTTCAGCCACAAATGCCATACGGATTTCTTACTTTTGTCATTCAACCCTCAATAATGGCAATCTCGGAAACAGGTATCCAGAATTTCCTGTACATTGGCTACAGCACGTGGGCCTTACACCCTTTTCAGTTTGATGCACTTTCTGGTGCCTTGCAGGTTTTCATAGGTTTTTCATTTCTGACATATAGATCAAGATCCGGACTGAAGCTTATATCGATCATTTCAATATTTTGGGCACTCATCATATGGATATTCGGGGAAGGCCTTGGAGGTATACCAGTATACGGTGTATCTCTATTAACCGGTTTTCCAGGTTCAGCACTGCTATATATTTTAATGGCGGTACCGTATTTGCAGGACAAATTTGAACATAAAAGTGTCCTTCATGAATATTTTAGGAACTCATTACTGGTATTGGTTGGTATTTCCATTATTCTCCAGTTACTCCCATTCAACTCATACTGGACAAGTGGAATTTTTTCACAAATCATTTATAATAATACTTTCAGTCAGGGGGAATCGCTGTGGATGTATATAATTCTCGAATCAGTGTGGCCATTACTGATCTTTCACACAGCCTATATCAATATATTATTTTCCCTAATACTGGTCTCTCTTTTCTTCCTCCTGCTGTCAGGAAACAAGACAGGCGATCTAATAGGCATGGTAACTGTTTCCATCTTCTGGATCTTATTTCAAAATTTAGGAATTTATCAAAATCCAGCTACTGATTTTAATTCAGGCCTATTGCTTGTCCTAATATTCTATATCAATTCCTTTGATTCTACTCTGTCATTTCCCGTGCGCTCAATAGTCCTTCATCTTACCGAAAAGAAAATTAGATAAAACGCATTACAGTCTTGCGGGTCTGTGGGGTAGCCTGGTATCCTTCCAGCTTCGGGAGTTGGAGACTCCGGTCCAAATCCGGGCAGACCCATGAATGTCCATAAGCGAATACCAAACTCTTAATAAGACAGATGACATTCTACACTCATGACTTTTGAACCGAAATATAAGGGAATGCTGGACGATAAAGAAATTAAACGATGGT
>JAKARU010000065.1 GCA_021819225.1 Thermoplasmata archaeon | reverse complement strand
GATCTGATATTAGAATCGATGCTCTGCTTGATTTATATGATAAGTTTTCAATATATTAGTCCGTAATGTTCAAATATTAACTATTCTTAAATAATTGACAAAGTTGTTGCATCATATATCTGAAATTTCTGCTGATGTAAGTATGGATGAAGCCATTGAAGCACTCACCAATCCAGATATCTTTTTTAGGAACGATCCTCACACTTCATACGCCGCCAGAACTTCACCAAATACATATAATATAGTGCTCGTTATGAAAAAACTCGGCGTTACAAGAAAGATACCTTTGAATATCTCAGTCAAAAGGATAATGGATCAGATAATTTATGAAAGTACAAAGGATTCAAAAGTATCTATGAAATTTGTATTCCACATTAAAATAATAAGCGAAGGAGTCACCTCTATAAGCCTGGATGCGAAAATTGACCCAGGCTTCCTTACGAATGTCCTTGGCAAGGAGGAATTCATGGGATTTGTTGAAGGCTTAATAAACAATGGAATATCGGCATATATAAGTAAGAGATCTGGAAGTGATGCTGAAACTCAGAGCAGAGAGGTTGAAAATATTCAGCGAATCTGTCCGACATGTGCCTTCTTCGTTCCAAAAAGCCTCTTCTGTTATTCTCTATTTACTCACATAAAGGATATGGAAAAACCGGCGTGTGGGGGTGAGAAATATTCACCATATGACCCGGATTAAATAATCACTTCTGCCATTTACTTATACATGACATTTTAATAAGAGTAAAGGAAATACTGGTTCATGCTTAGGGATTTGCTCATAAAGGAAGGTGCAGTAAAGCGAGGGCACTTTGTTCTGACCTCTGGGAAGGAGTCAGAATATTATGCAGATATCAAGGATGCCTGTGCTAAACCGGAAATATTAAGGGAAATAGTCAATGAAATATCTAAGAAGATAGATGGAGATGCAGTAGCAGGGGTAGAGCTAGGTGCGGTACCAATTGTTGTTGCTGTCGCCTATTCAGAGTCGATCCCTTATTTTATCATAAGGAAAGAGGCAAAACACGGCTTGAAGAAGATAATAATCGGTAACATCTCAAAGGGTTCGAAGATAGATCTCATTGAGGATGTTGTCACTACTGGTGGATCTGTGATGAGGGCAATAGAAATACTTCGCAATGAAGGCATGGAAGTGAATAAAGTGATCACGGTAATCGATCGGGAGGAAGGGGGGAAGGAACTCCTCAGCAGATCTGGGGTTGAACTGGTCTCCCTCCTTAAAATAAAGGAGATTCTTTAAGAAAGAACATCGTCTATACCACCTATCTCAATGGAGGTGGTCTTTTCCCCAACAAGGACCCCCTTGGTGTTCGCAATCAAACTTGCCCCAACCATTGGACTTCCAAAATTTGCGGTTCCCACGCCTACTGGAACCTTGAATAAGTCCCTGAGGATCTCAATATCATCATCTGAAACCTCAGGATTCACGATCATTCCCCTGTTTGTGGCAACGCTTCCTGAGCCGACTGTCAGGAATATTCCCATCATCCCCTTCACAGTTTCAACTCCAAGCGCATCTTCAATCATCCTGACGTTCTTATTGTCAAAATGCTCATGAACCATTGCTCCATGGTCATTAGCAACAATATCATTGCCTACAGCATTTATAGTATCCTTCAGGTAAAGCACTCTTCTGTTTCCAGGATCAAAGTCAAGATCCTTGCCACCTGCATTTCCTCCAATGATGATGCCATTTGAATTCATCACTGAAAAAACGCCATACATTCCTGATGGGTCTATCCGGCTATCAAGCACTTTCACATCAAGAACCTCGCTTATGGTGCTTCTATAAGACCCGTCCATATTTGCTGGTACAATTGCAATGTCATCCCAGGCCCTGCAATAAAGCCCAATGAATTCACTTTCAAAAATAGAAAATTTTCTTATCATTTCAAGGCATTAGAACTTCTGTTTCGCCGTTCTGGAGTTTTAAGACTTTTACCTGAATGCTCCCTGGGATCTTTGATTTTCCCCTCTTCCAGACCTCTTCATTTATTTTTCCGTCGATCCAGACCTGGGAAAGCTCGGTTTTTGTATATCTTGAAACATGCTCACGTATCATCCTTATGGCGGTATCTGTTCTTCTCTTCTTTGAGCTCCTGAAAGCTTTCCTGAGGGGAATGTTCATCAATATCTCGTTACTTATTTCATCGTCTGCCATTTGAAACACCTAAAGTTTTAAATTATTCCTTCTCCAGTTTCTTCTTGCAGGGTTTTGAGACACCTTCCTGTCGGTTCTCATTATTACCCATCCCGGTACTCTTCTGTTCTGTACAGTCTTCTTCATCAATCTGATTTTTCTTCCCGTTTCCTTATTTCTACTCATTTCTATCTCCTCTCAATATGTGTTTCTCTTCTAGTTTCTGTCATTTTAGACAGTATCTGCTTAATTTCCTGGTCTGTAATTATTCTATTTATCCTGCCCATGGTATATAGCTGGACCAGCTGATTTTCAACGTTGTCGGCTATGTCAGGTCTTACAAGCCTTACATTTGCCAATCTTTCTCTCGCTTCGGGATCAAGGATTTGTCTCAGTATTTGCAACCTCCTTGCCCTCTCGGCATCCTGCTGTTCCCTTTGTTCGTTCTCAAGCTGCGATTCGTTCTGGGACCTTTGAAGTTCCTCCATCTTCCTCCTTCTGAGTTCCTCAAGTTCTCTGTCCCCTTCCATCAAAACCATCTCCATTAAAGGTATTTCTTAAGTTCAGGTCTTTCCTCAGCCAGTCTTTCCATTACTTTCTTAGATGCCTTATCAAGCATTGCCTGGCCATTAGGAGTCACTACTCTCCCGTTTTCCGATTTCTTAACAAGTCCGAGTTCCTCAAGCTTATTGAACATGTGCCTTACAATAGATCTGCTTCCTGAAGCAGGATGATATGGCTTTGATCCTCCATCTTTCTTTCCGCCATACTCCTCGCTAAGTCTCTGAATCCCAATATTCCCATTCACGTACACTTTTCTCAGGGTTGATGCCAGTCTCCTGTAATACCAGTCCTCCTGAGTCCAGCCTTTTTCCCTGTGAACTCCAGACTTTGTATAAAGTGTCCACTCTGGAATCTCAATATTCTTCATATCCCCAAACTGCAGCGCCAGTTCATTTACCAGTAGGTCTGCAGGTACTTCTTTGACATTTACCATGAATTATCACTCAGTCTGAGTGCATTTATATACCATTAATAAATTTTCCTTATACTTTTGCCTTATCGTTCCCTGAAAGGTATGAAAGACTCAATCTGATGAGAATCAGGCTTAATATTAGAATAATTCCCAGAAATATGGACGGGAAATCTATTCCAGGAACGACGAGAAAAGCGCTCACAGTGAAAGAAATGATAGGGGCAAATGCCCCGGAAAAGGCAGATATCGCGAAAATTATTATGAGTCCAATGATCCCATCAAAGGAATAGATATTGACGCTGGAAGCCTCCTCAGGAATCCGGGTCATCATGAATGACAGTGTTAGCAGGGAAGAGAAGAAAAATGCCAACCCAGCGTCCACTATTATTATGGCTGCATATGGAAGATCCCCTATATTTGCACCGATCATTACAAAAACAATAGGTATGGCGAAGAACATGAAAATTATTAATGAGGAAAGCGTCTTTGAAAGGATAATTTCCCTCTTTGGGATGAGCCATATCCTCATGTTGACAAAGCTCTTCCCCTCCATGATCAGTGACTGCAGTGAATAGAATGATACGGAAACTGATGTGAGGACAAATACGGCAGCAAAAGTGTAGAGTGGGGGGAAGGTCCCGAATTTCTTATTCACAAAGACCTCAAGAAGGGCAGGAAGGCTGAAAAAGACCGGAAAGAAGAAGGTATAAAGATTTGTTATGTCCCTTGTGGCAATTTTCAAATCTTTGGAGGCCAGCGAAAATATTGAGCTGTAATGGTTTCTGAAGAGGTTACTCCTCATCCTCTTCCCTGTATCCATATTTCTTTCAAAAAGATCTGCCATTATTTTCTTAGACAGAAAGTACGCCAGATAAACAGAGGAAATGAGATAGAAAATACTCCAGGAAAATGAGGCGATCAAGGAATCTATTGTAGCATGCAATGTGAAGGCTATGAAGCCAATATTAAGAACAGGAAAAATGTAATTCAGTGGATAGTCAACTGCAAATGAAAAAATGGAAATATATCCCGGAAAGAAAATTGTAAGATCGAATATTATGAAAATGCCTATCAGTCCGATCATTTTCAGGGAGTTATAGACTCCCGATCCGATCCTGCCACTCCACCTTCCGTTGTGTGTTATTATTGACATGGCGGAACCGAGGGAAAATCCCAGGACTATGCACGCGCCACCCCAGATCATCTGGAGGAAAACATCATCAAGATTCTTGTTAATATAGTAATAAAATACAATAGGAGGCACATCCAGCAGGAGTGTGTACGACCCGGTGCTGAGAAACCATGATACCGGAAGTGCAATTCCGCTATCCTCTGTAAACATGATCTTTACCGGATCAATGACTCTCTCGTTTCTCAGTGTCTGAAGCCACATGAAGCTTCCGAACGTATTTATTCCAAACTGGTAGAGAAAAATAGAAAAACCGCTGTCATAAATTCCAGTTGAGGGCACGTTCCTGCCGCTAAGTGAAAGAAGTGTTGAAAATACCAGAAAAATGGCCCCATAGATAATGCCGGAGCGGAGGACCATATTCTGGATATATTTTCTTGAAAACGATCTTTTCTCAAATTCATTATTAAATCTTTCTGATGATTTGATTGCCTGATACCTGTACTCAATGTTGATCAGGTTTGACTCATAAATTACCTGTCTGATTGAAATAATGAATCACCCAATTTTTTCGCCTTGTCAAGAACATCTTCCTTTCCTGTTATCGCAAGAAATAATTTTTCAAGAAATCCGTTTTCCTCATCTTCCTTCAGTTCGTCCATATTGCCATCGAGGACCTTTTTTCCAGAGTCAAGTATCTGGACTCTCTGGCAAATGATTTCAGCAATATCAAGAAGGTGAGTGGAGAAAATTACAAAATGACCGGCTTTTACCATTTCTCTCATTATTTCCTTCACAACTATTATGGATGTAGGGTCAAGCCCATTTAAGGACTCGTCCAGTATCAGCACTTGCGGGTCGGAAGAAAGTGCAGCAAGTATTGACACTTTTTGCTTTGTCCCAAACGAAAGCATTCCTATCGGTCTATCCATTACCTCCACAAGATCAAGCGCATCAGCAATCCTTGTTTTTCTTTCGTCATAATCATCACGATCTGCGTTTCTTGCATTAGCATACAGATCGCAGTATTCATTTCCTGTAAGTGTCTCATACAGTATTGGGGTTTCTGGGACATATGAAATGTTCTTCCTTGCGAATTTGTCATAATTCTCAACATTCTGATCGTCAATCTTGATTGTTCCTGAATCATACCTGATAATCCCGGAAATAATTCTCAATGCAGTCGTCTTGCCGGATCCATTAGGACCTATTATTCCTTCAACAATTCCACTGCTAAATGTCAGATTGAGACCAGACAGAGCAGT
>JAKARU010000064.1 GCA_021819225.1 Thermoplasmata archaeon | reverse complement strand
CCGATCTAAGTTTTTACCCAACAACATTTTCCATTTATTCAACAGGATCTGCTTTACTTTACTGGGGAATATTATATTCTTCCTTAGGACTGATTCCGCTTTTTTACCGCAGACATCTCTTGATCGCTCTTCCCTGGTTATATGAGTCCATTCTAGTTATTCCACAATATGCCACAATTCAGGATCAGTATAGTTTCATAGCACTACCTGCTCTGTTCATCGGTCTAATCCTTGCTATCGGCAGGGGAAACAGAGACTCTGTGAGATCGGCCAAAATGCTGAGAATCGCACTTTATACGATCTTACTGTGTCTTTCTGCAGTTATAGTTTATGAATCAGCATATTCATATCAGCCCACTCTTCGGATCTTTCTCTCGGTAATTGCAGCATTGATTATGCTCACTGCGATCATAGCAACTCGCAATTCCCTATTTCTAAAGGCGTATTACAGGAAGCATAAAGGGACAGTAAAATATGTCCTGGGCGTTATCCTTATATTATTGGTGCTGTTCAATTTCCTGATTGGCCCTCTCAACCCGTCGAACGAGGAGAAAACGGTTGATTCTGGTTATGCTTTCTCATATTCACTGAATACCGAATATCATGATTTAGTGAAGATGACTTCATTTATTCCAAAAAATGCAAGCATAATAGCCTCAGACAACCTATTTCCTTACGTGGCTGATGATCCAAATGCATTTTCGTTTTACTGGAACACGCCTGCAAATCTATCCTTCTTTATCTATGACAACCTCAGCCTTAACTTTTCTTTTAAGTATGTATTAATAGACAAAAGCCAGGTCAGTTATATTCCTATGGATGTCCTTATACACATTAAACACTCCTATGGACTTGAATCAATTATTTACACAGATCAGTCTTATCCGGGAGATATATGCCTTTACATGGCACATTATAATGGCAAAATAAAGACTTATTTTTCAACGGACTGAACTCATTCATTTCGTTCAAATAAGCATCAATGAGAGAAAAAAATGCAGCTGGCCCTCATCTTATTCACAGGCATGGATTCAGCGACAGGCGGATTTTTCGCTACCAGGAGAAATGCCGATCCCCAGAGCAAATTATGGCAAACAAGGCTGGGGCCCGCGTCTCTCTAATCATGAAGATCGTACAACTATGATCAATTTTCTTCGGAGGATCATTAAAGTCGCCCTCATTTCTCTGCTGAAAAACGAGCCGCTTTTTCAGGTTTGTAACGAAAATAATGATAATTAACACTAAAATTTGTCTTTTTATATAAATGTCTCATTCTCCAATCATAATTTACTTCATCGCTTTATCCATGAAAAGGCAATTCCAGATTTCCTTAATTTATTCATATATGAATAAGAAAATTTCCTAAATTCCCATCACATTAGGCACTATGACATTTATCTTCTCGAACAGTTTCTTCTGATCCTTCGTTAGTTCCTGAAGCACGATTTCCCTGTCATAGACCTTGCACTTGATGTTTCTCAGTATATCCATGGATAACTCAACGGATTCCAGGCGTTTCTGGATCTCCATATATACGATAAGCGACAGAAAGGTGATGAACAGGTATCCCCTCAGTGATTCCTCCCTGTGTACCCGCAGGGGAAGGAGGGAAAGATCATCCTTGGAATATGAGAAAGCCTTCTCCACGTACTGCCTGCTGTAATAGAGCGGAATGAGTTTCTCTCTTTCTATGTGCGACGAACTCATGAGTACCATGAAGCCTTTTCTCTTCACAGTGAAGGCATCATAATCCTTTGGATACTTTAGCAGGTATCTCCTGAGTTCCCTCCCCCTTCTCTCAGGATCAAGGATTGTATGAACATGTACGGAATGTCCAGAGAATTTTTCCATTGTGGATTGTATGAAGAGTATCCTGTTTCCATATATCACGGCTTTATCAGGATCCTCGATGTATGATGATCTCTCAATTGCATCCCTGTATATGGATCTGTTGGCAGGAACCCGGATCAGAAAGTCATGTTTCCTGTCGCACATGGATCCTATATTATTTTCAGAGAAGAAGCCGGCATCCATTATGGTGAGTGAGGATCTTATACCGAGGTTCTCCATCTCTGATCTTGTTGTCTCCAGCACGGAGACATCAAGAATGCTTCCAGGCAGGTAACGGAAATAGAGAGGTCTGTTCCTTTCACGATCCATGACAAGGAGGAGCTTGATCTCCTCCTCCATGGTCTCTGATGAGTGACCACAATGCGTTATATCGAGATCAGCCTGGTTGGGTAAAGCTGTGGTATCAATGGATATGCCACTCTCAGGCGGCTTCAAATATTTGGCATAGAAAGACCTGATAAGGGATTCATCACCGAACCCCTTCAGGAAATCTGATATCCTCTGTGATCTCATATCAGAAGGTGCAAGATATCTCACAATGTTACCATCGTACCATGCATGTGCTCTCCTCATCGATCCCTTTCCGAGGATCTTATACAGGACAAGAGATAGTGCATTGTTTTCTTTCAGAAAAGAATATATTTCATTCAGATTCTCCTGCATGTATCTTATGACAAAGAAGGAATCCCCGAAATCAAGTATAAGTTTCTCCCTGGACGGTTTCCTGCCGGGATGAACGATCTTCTTTGTGACAGGATCAACCTGCCCTAGATATCTGCTCCTTTGCGCAGGTCTCTTCTTTACCTTGTCGTAATAAGATGAGACTTCATAGGCGTAATCCTTGTTGCCGATCCTCTTGTAACGAATGAATGATATAATGTGTAATTACACATTATATAATAAGCATTTCTATTCAGAGACACAAAGGAAAACATTCATTGATAGTGCCTAATGATTTGGGAGATTAGGAATTTATATATAGTTAAATATAACTCCACGTATGCTGTCAAACAGGCAGAAGAAAATCATTGCAGTTGTAGTGGTTGGCGTATTTTTAATAACATTTGGTTCTTTTTTAATATCAAACGGTACAACAGGTTATGATGGTTCAGTGGCGAACGTTTATCACCAAAACGAATATTCATCTCAGAGCCATGTTGCAAATAATCTCATCCAGAAGAACAATGCCGTGGTTCAGAAACCTTTATCACTTGGAAACATTCTGCAGAAACCTGTTGCGGCTACAAATGAGAGAAAACCAGATACTGTTTCAAAAAACTTTATTTCAAGCGCAGAATATAATATAACAATACATGAAACAGGTTTAAACCTATCGTTCGCAAGTTGGCAGACTCAATTAGACGAAATATATGGGGCGCCTCCATCTTGTTTCACATTTTTAGAATATACCTCCACGGAGTCGACTATAAATATACGTGATGTCAGTCTTTGCTCACTATTTAATTATGAACTTGTTTTCGCTGTTGGTTATAATGGGACTGATTCCAATTATTTGCCTCTCCATAATTTAAACATTAAGTTCTCCCCGACCTCCGGTGAATATAATTTCTCATATACAGTAAACTTTCCCGCACTGTATCTTGAATCATTCACTTTCACAGACGCATCAAGCTCAGGCACGTATGTTTCTGGAACAATATCCTTTAACAATACGAGCACTCAAATTGCATTTTCCGAATATGAAGCCAATTACTTCCTGGTTCTACCCGCTGGCCATTACGATCTGGTTTTTATTTACAACTTCTCAAAGGCAAATATCGCAATCACCGTGTCAGGTAAAGCATCCTACAGTGTAACATTCCCTCTTTACACTGTTAAAATGGCAATTTCTTCAAAATATTCACTTTATGGAGATGAAGTATTGCTTGAAGCAACAACATTGAACTTATCATTTTCAAGCGTGATTTCCCTGGCCATGCAGCCTTACGGTAACAACACTTTTGTGGTTCATGCTGGAAACGGCTCATTTACCTTTTTATTAGTTTTTCCTTTAAAATACTCACAACATGAATACTGCTCGACAGACACCCTGAAATATGCCTTGGCTCAGGGTGTCACATTATCTGGGGAGCCTTTAAATTTAACTGCCACTTCCCCAGCATTAACCACACATCTTGTCACGTTTACCGGAGTTTCAGGAACATTTGGTATCATATTGAGATATCATCAACCTTATGCCTGTGGAATGACCGACGGCCTTTATTACAATTCGACAACCGGTACGGTAAGTGAGAATATCACAACTCTTGCCTCTCCAGTTCTAATCGATGCAATCTTTCAGAACTTCTCTTTATTTTACACATATCAGGAATCATACTATTCTAACTCTGTTTCCGGAGCTAATATTACCATAGCACTTCACAGGGTCTCTGTTACTGCAAATGACACAGTTGCTGGATCAGTAACGTGTTTTGCTTTCAGCAATCAGATCCCAGCAAACCCCGGAACATCTTTATTTGGCAGTGATCTTGAATCATTTTTCAGCATAGGCGCTGATAATGCCACTTTTTATCTACCATCGTCCGGTTTCCAAATTCAGGTTAAAAACGAATATTCAAACTTGAACGGGTGCCTTGCACAGACTTTTACTGATAACATAACATCATCCACACAAACGGTAAATGTTGATTTCCTTGAGCCGCATAATATTTCACTCTCACTGGTGCTTAAAAGCGTTCCAGCAGAATTCAGTCATTCAACTACTATTTACGGTAGTGTCAATGGCATAAAATTCACATCGACATCTGATACAAACTATTTCATTTCACCTTATGCGAACGTTTCAGTTGACATGAGTTTAGAGAGCTTGGAAAACCAATTAGATTTATCATATTCCTCCAGCTTTTATACTGATATATCAACAAATTCTCTTGTCTTAACAATCCCACCTATATATTTACACACTATAGAGATAACAAATCCAGTACTTGATCTGAAAGGTAATTATACATTCGAACTCGTGACAAGCAAAGTCAAGGTATCTTCTCTAAATTTTCTTAACCCTTACACACATTTAACCTACAATATTTCTGCCAGTGTTATGACCATCAATAGTGGGTCTGGCAGGAACCTGAATATAACATTTATTGCGCCGAATGGGTCGTTCTATGCCTTTGCTGCGCTGGTTCAATACGCAAGTCCTTCACTAATTTCCGGCCTTTCCTCGTTATCATACTCATTTTTCTATATCGGTACTGTTGACCTGAGTTCCAGTACCATCTTATCCGATAAAATATCCATCCCAGAAATGACATTAGCTACTGTTGAAATTAATATGAATGGCTTACCATTTCCCTATTCATTCAGCACTTTCAGTTCATCATCCGGCAATTATTCTGGTTTTGTGTTTGCCGCTTCAATCTATTCCAGTGAATCTCTCTTTACCAGCGGTTTTGTCTTTCCGGTGAATAATGCTAGCTTCCAGGTACTTTTACCTGTATCGGCCAGCGTCCATGTTACGATGTATAGCGATACACCGTTCGTCCTTTTTGATCCTGAATATCAGTCATGTTCTGTTTCAAATCATACAGATTACCACACAGGGCTTGTCATGCAGAAAGGGTATGTAGTTGTAAATAAATACGATATAAATTTCATTGAATCAGGCCTCCCTTCTGGCACATCCTGGGCTGTTACTTTCAACGGAACAACCAATGAATCAGATACAAACACGATCACCTTTACATCTACCAATG
>JAKARU010000063.1 GCA_021819225.1 Thermoplasmata archaeon | reverse complement strand
CGCCTCCTGTTGCGAATTTTGCCATGAAAAGTATAATAACAATCTGGAAAATCAACTGAAGAAGGGATAGTTTAAGATTGAACATTGTTAGCCTAACAATTTTTTCCACATTTTTTCCACCCCTTAGAATTTCCAAATAAATTCTGACCTCGTTTGGGAGGAAAATTAAAAGACCCTGTACCATAAGTGCAATTGCCAGTACAGCGACTATTACAAAATAGATGTTGAAGAAGCTTATGTTCAGCGATATTGCTGTGTATATACCAGCAGTTATGGTAACTGTTGATATTGCTGGCATGAAGAACAGCATAACCGGAATCAGTCTCTTGGATACTTCACTTCTCTGCTGAGGATTTAGACCTCTCATTATGAAAGAAAAGAACAGTCCCATTACAAGGTCCATTCCTGTCCAGGCTGAACCTGAAATTACGTGAAAATATTCAAGAAAATAGAAGTTTTTAGACACTAATATGATGACAAGCAAAATTGGTGGAATGATAAGAAGTGGAAGTCCATAAGAAAGGGATGCCTTTAAGGTGAATTGATCTTCTCTGTCCATTACCTGCAATTTATAGAGAATAGTATAATTAATTTTTCTCTCATTGCAATATGAATTGCCCTAACCTTTCAGACATTCTGGACATACACATTCATCTGTCAAACGGGAAATTAAATGTTTCTTCCCTGGTGTTACCTTTACATTTGTGCACCAGCAACCACCCATTGTACCGCAAATAAATTTACTTCCACATATTCCACATGTCTTTTCTGTACCAGAGGGCATTATTGTGTTATCATTTGAATGCTAATAATATTAATCCTCTAATTCCATTATTTGCCAGAGCACAGTGTGGTTCTTATGGCTGGATTCCAGTACATACTATTTATAATGGATTTATATTCCAGAAAAAAATAACCAAGAAGTAAATTTGGAAGATAAAGGATCTTTAAAGCCCTTCTTGGTTTCGATCACAGGCTCTACATTATGGGGGTTGTCAGGTACTGCCTCCAGTGCCCTCTTTGAAGTGCTTGGAATGAATCCTTTTGCACTTCTTTCCATCCGTCTGATAATTTCAAGTATTCTCATGCTTATAATATTCAGGCCCAAACTGCCCAGAAGCAATTTAAAACTATTCGCACTTTATGTATCAACAACCTTCATTCTTCAACTGTCATACCTGGAGACAATTAATCTTTCAAACGCTCCAACGGCGACATTCCTTCAGTTCTTATATTTTCCGATGGTCGTGATTTTTGAACTCACAATGAGGAAGATAAGATTTTCATTTCCTCTACTTGTGGGATTGATCTTATCACTGACAGGAATAGTTTTCCTGACTGTTTCGATTAATCCAGATTCAACACTCAGAATCTCGCTTGCAGCATTGATTGTAGGGTTGATATGTGCATTGAGTGCAGCTGTATATACAGTAATCTCATCTCCACTGGTAAGAAAATACGGTTCCATAGCAGTAGTTTCCTGGGGATTCTTTTTTGCGGCTCTAGTGAGTATACCAACTGGCATTGAACCAATTTTCAACTTTGCAAAATCCCTGAGTCCAGGAGCGATCCCCCTTGCTATTTTTCTGATCCTCTTTGTTTCTGTAGTAGGAACTCTGCTTGCCTTCACTTTGTACTCATATGGAATGAGGAAGATAAGCGCTTCTTCAGCAGCATTGAGTGGTACGATGGAACCAATATCTGCATCTGTAGGCTCATCCATCTTCCTGAATCAATATCTTGGAGATTTCCAGTATTTTGGAGGATTCCTGATAATTATTTCAATACTGCTCTGCCAGTATGGCATCGTTAGGCAGAAACCGAAAGGTAACAGAATAAGGAGATTGATCAAGATAAGAATGAGATGAGTTTATAGAATAAGGCCTTAATTTTCACTTTTGTAGGAATGTTATGCAACTATGAGAAATTCTGTTTTTTCTTTAATGTTTCGAGTTTTTACTTGCAGTCTGAGTTTGGATAAATTGGATGCAATATTGCCTCATTGAGCATCTACCTTAAGCATGATGACTTTGCATAGTTTAATGTGCGACATTGAACTAAATCCTGTTTAATTTATAACAGGTTTCCCGGAATATCTTCTAATTGGAATCTCAGTAGAAAAGATTCATGAGGAGTTCAGTTGATCTTAACCTCTATGATCTTGACACCTTCTGACCTCCTGGATTCCTTAAGCGCTTCCTCGAATCCTTTTGCTTCATCGGCATAGAAATATTCAGAATGAAAACTTTTTGCCAGAAGATCGAAGTCTGGATTTGTGAAATGAATATATTTCGGACTCAGGTTATGATCTTCCTGGTGTTTTTCTATAAGACTGTATGTTCTGTCATTGAAAACAATTGCAGTAAATGAAAGACCTAGCCTGTATGCCGTTTCCAGTTCCTGTACATTCATCAGAAATCCACCATCCCCCATAACAGCGATCACATCAAGATCAGGGTTGGCCTTGATGGCACCGATGCTTCCAGGAAGGGACCCACCCATTGATGCAAATCCATTGTATATGATTGTACGATCCGGGAATTTCGGCTGGTAATACCTGCTCATCCAGACCTTATGCAGCCCAACATCTGATATTACAAGAGTATTTTCGTGGTTGTTCTGGGACAGAACCTTGATAACAGACTTAGGTATAATTTCCTTTCCTGTTCCCGGAGATTCAAAGAACTCTTTTCTTCTCCTTCGTATTTCCATGAATTCCTTTGTTAATGGCCTCTTTTCAACGTTTCTCAATAACAGGTCCAGTGTAATATTTATATTGCCAACAAGATCGAATGCAACTGGAAAGTGTTCATCCGTTTCTGCCACTGTTGTGGCGACATTTATTACACTTCTTGAAGAATCCTCATTCCATATTATTGGGTCATATTCTACCATATCAAAACCAATTGCTATGACAAGATCTGAATGAATCAATGGCCTTAGTTCGATTGGAAATGGCCTGCCACCAACTATGAAGAGATTGTTTGGATCGTCATATGGAAGTATCCCTTTTGCCATGAAGGTGCTCACTATTGGTATACCTGAGACCTCAACAAATTTCCGTACCATATCCCATGATCTTGAACGAACCACTCCATTTCCGGCAAGGATTATAGGATTCTTTGCTAGATTGATGAGTTTTGCAGCCTTTTTTACTATGCTACCATTTGCTTCATAAATGGCCTCATTAGGAATGGGAATCATCCTCACTTCATCTGTCTCCATTGAGCCAATATCCTCTGGCAACTGTATGTGTGATGCCCCTGGCTGTTCCTTCATTGAAATGCTGAATGCCTTTCTCACGATCTCTGGTATACTATCAGGTACTATTACAGACCTGTTGTATTTAGTTATGCCAGAGAAAAGAGCAATGGTGTCAACATTCTGATGGGATTCCTTGTGGAGCCTGTCCCTTGATGCCTGTGCCGTTATGGCTACAACGGGCACCTTGTCAAGATGGGCATTGGCAACACCAGTGAGAAGGTTTGTTGCCCCAGGGCCTAGGGTTGACAGACAGACGCCGGGAGTTTTCCTGACCCTGGCGTAGGCATCTGCCATAAACGCTGCTCCCTGCTCATGCCTGGTAACTATAAAGTCAATGTTTGTATTCGAAATTGAGTCCAGTAAGTCTATATTTTCTTCGCCCGGTAACCCAAATATGTGCTCTACATGTTCATTTAACAGGGCCTTCGTAAAAAGATCACTGCCTTTCATGATATTACATAGTGTTGAAAGGTTTAAAACTTTTGAGAAAACATGTAAAAAAGCAAGTCCGGATAATTACTTCACGGTTTTTCCTGAATCCAGACTGTCCTAAAGTTCGTGAACTCAAGTATCCCAAATTTGGACAGTTCTCTTCCGTATCCACTCTTTCCTACTCCTCCAAATGGCAGTCTTGGATCAGATGCTACAACCTTGTTTACATATACCATTCCAGATCTTATAAGTGGTATTACCTTCTCGGCCTGATCAACACTGCCCCATATGGAAGCGCCAAGTCCGAATCCAGTTTCATTGCATATTTTTGCCGCTTCTTCCAGCGTCTCGAATGTCTTGAAGATAGCTACAGGTCCAAAGACCTCTTCTGAATAGTTCGCCTCGGTCTGTACAATAGTAGGAGGGATGACATTACCGTGCTGTTCACCAAACATCTGAAGCTTGCCAAGGCTGTTCAACTGTTCTATCTGCTTCCTTACAGTTTCAGCCTGTGATGCTGACGAAAGCGGGCCTATGAATGTCTTGTCATCCAGCTGGTCTCCCAGCGTTACCTTCTCAAAATTTTCCCTCATAAGTTCATAGAAATTTTCTGAAATCTTCTTGCTTACAATAAACCGCTTTGAAGCTATGCAACTCTGACCATTGTTCTGCAATCTTGCATATGTACTTTGCCTTGCAGTCTCTTCAAGATTTGCATCATCAAGAACCACAAATGGATCAGATCCACCCAATTCAAGAACGGATTTCTTTATGTTTTTTCCAGCTTCAGAAGCTATTGCCATGCCGGCCATCTCCGAACCTGTGAATGAAACACCATCAGAGTACTTGATTGCTGCCAGTGCCTTTGATCCTGAAACCTTTACGACCCTGAAAAGTGGAGTACCAAATATTTCCTCCATCTTTTTGGCACTTCCCGTTACTATGGAAGCATGCTTCAATACAATGCCATTTCCAGCTACCATAGCGGGAATAGCGGCCCTCATAGCCTGCCATAAGGGAAAGTTCCACGGCATAACCAGGAAGATCGTTCCCAGTGGTTCAAACCTAACAAAACTTCTGCTTGCCTCAGTTTCAATCACATTATCTGAGAGAAAGTTCTTCCCTTCTTTGCAGAAATATTCTGTCATCATGATACACTTGTCTATTTCTGCCCTGCTCTGTGTAATTGGTTTACCCATTTCAGATGACATTATTCTTGCAAGGCTTTCTTTTTCCTTCCTGAATCTTGGAATTACTTCATTTTTCAGGAACTGAATTCTGTCATCAATACTTTTTTTCCAGGTTTCCTGTTCCCTATTCACGCTTTCAAAAGTTTTCTTCACCGTCTCTTCATCGTCTTCTTCATATTTTCCAAGCTTGCTCATTGAATATGGATTAACTGTTTCAATTGACATAGTTTACAATGTGATTAAAGCATAAATTAATTTTGCAAAACAGACCAATCATTACTGATGAGGAAAATAAGGATCAGCATCTACGTTGTTAATGGTTGTTGCCCAATTTACTCCATATTTTTTGATGAAACATATTCAAGAATTTGCCCCCTTGTTCTGACATAATCCAAATTGTCAAAAAGTCTGATCTTATATTTCTCACACTGCCTCATTGATTCATTCATTACAATTCTGTAGTTTTGCAGGTTTGAGGACAGTCTTTCTCCAGGTGATCCAAAGTGCGTGTATTTTTCCCTTTCATTAAGTCGTTTGACGTGAGTGTCATAATCAGAGATGTGAATGTAAAGGCTGGTTATTTCACCAATCACATCCCTGATCTGATCAGGAATGAAATAAAGGGTTTCAATAATCATGGGCTCTCCATTTTTTATTGCCCTCTTTATGGAAGAAGATGTGGCCCTGTTTATCAATTTCCCCTGA
>JAKARU010000062.1 GCA_021819225.1 Thermoplasmata archaeon | reverse complement strand
TACTGAGGGAATCAGGGCTGAGAAACCTTTGAAAATTGCGGATTATGGATATTATAAGAGGGGGCAGGCAAAGAATGAGGCTTTTAAGAGGAGTACAGGTACCCACATAGTTCTGTTTGACCCAGAGAAGGTCTATGATATCAAATTTTCGGATGTACTGTATAACTTTGTAAATCAGCGGGAAAAGAGGATGTTATTTAGTGAGTTCATAGTTATACCAAGGGAAATCCTAACAGATGTCAATGGATGGAACGATCTTTCTGTTTCAGAGGATCTGGAGCTGTTCGCAAGGATAAGTGAACAGTACAACATCCTCTTCTACATCACAGATGGCCAGGAGTCCATTGAGAGATTCCTGACATACAAGCCAACCCAGATATTTCCATCAAAGGAGTTCCAGCACCTCCTTAAGGAGAGGAAAAACAGGATGATTACAGATCTTTTTGTCGGGTGCAATTATGGGCTCAGGGATGCACTTCTCCTATCTGATAATTCGGCAGGGAAACTGAAGCTAAGAGACTATATCTCACTGTATACCTCATATTTCCTGGTAAAGATAAGAAGATACAATAAGGGCAAGAAGAGTAATTTTACCCGGCTCATGGAATCTATGTTTGAATCGATCATCCTTCAGGAATACGAAAAGGTGAAGGTTGACAGTTATCCCCTTAATATAAGCCTTGGAAAGACAGAAATTCGATATCTTATGACAAAAAGTGACATTTTTCCAAAAATATCAAAAACACTTGATAAAATAATCAACAAGGAGAATTAGATCTTTTCGAAGTCTCTTCCCCTGTCCTGCCTCTTTATCATCCAGCCTGGATAGAGTTCCCTGTCCTCAGAAACATCGTCAAGCCTCTTTACCTGTTCTGCTGTAAGGTTCACATCTAGAGTTTTCATGTTTTCTTCGAATTGCTCCAGTGTTCTTGCTCCTACAAGGACTATTCCCTTCTTGGCTATTACCCAAGACAGTGCAACATTTGAAAGCTTGCAATCCTGTTCCCTGGCAATTTCTTCCGCCACCTCAAGTACAAATCTTGCCTTCTCCTGATCGAATGGCGGGAATACGCCCCTATCTCCAAATCTTGTTCCTGCCTTTGCTTCAACGTTCTTGCCATACTTGCCTGATAGAACTCCCCCATGAAGTGGGCTCCACGCAAGTAATGAAAGACCATCATGATTCATGTATGGTAATACCTCCTGCTCTATGTCCCTGTTAAGCAGGGAATAATTCATCTGTGCTGAATGATATGGCTCAAAATGATTTTCCCTTGCAACTGAATTGAATATAGCCATCTGCCATGCCTGGAAGTTTGAGAAACCAGGATAATCAATATCCCCTCTTTCAACAAGATCCTGAAGTGTTTCAATGGTTTCCATTATAGGCACATGATAATCAAATGAGTGCATCTGATACAGTTCCACGTGATCTGTTTTAAGTCTTTCAAGGCTTCCCTTGATGGATTCCCTTATATGATGCCTGGTCAACCCTATCTGGTTTATGCCTTTTCCGGTCCTCCCCCTTACCTTTGTTGCTATATGAATTTCATCTCTGAATGATTTGAGAGCCTTTCCCAGTGCTATTTCAGATTCTCCTTCATCATATACATCGGCTGTATCAAATAGATTTATTCCATAGTCATAAGCTCTTTTCACCATTTCGTTTGTCTGATCCTGGCTCAATCCACCTAGCTTCCAGCTGTTCTTGTCACCGAATGTCATTGCACCAAGAGCCATTACCGAGACATATAATCCTGACTTTCCCAGTCTTACATACTTCATAAATGAATAATACAAGTGCATATTAAACCGTTATGACATAATATTTTTAAGGAGAAAAAATCACGGAAAATGAATTCAAGAAAGTTCCTCCTCCTGTTAATCCTCATTTCAATCTTGATTCCTGTTCTTCCCTTTACAGGTAACATTCACGTAGAAAGTGCCCATTATCCTGTGACCGCAGGAACAGAATTACGCAGTCCAAAAAGCATTTATGTCAACGGGAATCTCACCATAAACAGTGAAAATGAGAATATTGCAAAATGCTACAAACTGGTATTTGAAGATTATAAACAGTCATTTCTTCAAATTAAGGCTAACGTCTCATTTGAGAGTGAGATGATCATAACAAAAAATTCCAATCTAACAATAGATACTGCTTCAGGTGGATATCACATAGGAATATGCGATTCAGATTTCTTCTTTAATGGGTCAATGAATTTTGAAGGTGATGCAATTCATATTTCTGACTCTCGGATTGGTAATAATTGCAGTCATATCAGGATGAAATACACGAATGATACCATGTTGTTCAGGAATTCTACCTTCAGAAATGTCAATAATTCAAAACCCGTTTACAGGGAGACTGGTTATTTTCTGCAAAATTCCCAACCGATCAGTGCCGCTGGTAATTTTTCGTATAATTACATAAGAAACTCTGATTACAAATACCCTGTAAGTGAGGTTAAGTTTGCAGGCAATTTTTCATATAATGGAAGCGGGATTTCTCTTGGCATATCATCCACTTTTGATGATAATTCGATAAGCGACAATGTCAACATCACTAAGGGAACTGGAATCTTTAATTCAACTGTTTTCCTTCAGCACCCAATTTACTTGAGGAACCTTTGCAGTTCTGACCAGAATATCCATATCAGTATACCATATGGCTCAAATCTGACCATCTGGAAATCGTCCATATGTTTCATTTCAAATTCCACACTTAATATTACGGGATTCTCTACGAACTACATAGTGCTGAATGATACCCATCTGGTTTCACTTAACTCTTCGTTTTCTGGTAATTCCTTTCCCTTCGCAAACTCTGGCTTCTATGACTTGAAGAAAGAAGGATTTCTGCTACAGAATGGATCAGAATTCATAATGATAGGTTCGCGTTTCTCCGGTAGCTTTCTCACCTGTAAATCTCCAGTGATAACGTTGGGAAATTCCAGTTTCTATTTCCTGCCCATACTGAACGTTATGTACATCATGTACAATGAGTTGCAGTATTACCATCCTGAAGGAATTTATCCGGCAGGGATATCTTCACACAATCTTAACATGAGTTCTGTTATGGATAAACTGGCCTGTTCTCCTGATAATAACAATTCCATAATCGTTCCAGCTTATGAACAGGAGAAGGATGGGTTTCTGAATTCTATATTTTCTTTTGCAATGTTCAACCAAACGCAATATTTCTCCATACCATCTGTTGAAGTCTTTAAAAATGGGTATTATACCTACACGAAAACATATCATGATGTTCCGTTTATCAATATTAACTCTGAGGACTCATTTAACAACTCATACATTGTTCTGAATACATCTTTAAATGAATCTCTTCCCGGGTCCGTGAATTTAACTCTTAATACCACAATAAAAGGTGATAACTACACTCAGAGTTCAAGGCTCGGCATAGAAATTCGCTCCATGAATGACTATTCCAGCACTGCCTATATTCCCAGAAAGAGGAGTCTTCATTATGATATCATTGACATAGACTCCCAGGTCAAATACTACAATGGCATAAAAAATATAACTGAGTTTTCCAGTGAAGTGTTCAGTGTTCCACCTCTTTATTCAGTCTTCATACTAAAATCTGTAAATCTTTCCTACGGATTAAATTTCTCTGTTCGTATTAATAATCAGGTATATCATAGCACCAATGGAACGATTGAGATCAGAAGCGTGAATGAACTGCTAAATGTATCAATTGTAAATTCTGGGTTCATGGAACCTGTGAAACAAAACATTACAGCTCACCCTGGCCTCACTGATGTTAAATACCAGCTGATGACTGGAGATATAATATTCAGGGGGACTATTTCCAGAAACACAACCATCGAGATAGGCAACAGGAAATATGAATACTCAGAGGGTCTTTCTATTATCCTGGCCTATGGGAACCACACAATAATACTGAATGACTCCGGAAGATTAACAGATCTGAAAATTTTCTTACACACTAATTCAACAACTTTTTACCTGTACCAGATCAGTTCAAAGCGTCCAGTAGACTGGAATGCGGAATTCCTTCCAATATTAGTTTCTTCCATTGCAGTCGCTTCTATCTACAACTTTTCAAGGAAGAAGGTGAAGAGAATATGCCCTGTTTGTATGAGGGAAATAACGTTTGACCGCAAGCACTCACACAGATGAACTTTTTAATATCTGATGCCGGAAACGCTGAAGTTTTGTGAGGATGTTCCATTGATATAAAGTTCATAATTAAATACAGTGGTAACGGGAACAATATGAGAGATGTCACTTATTGAGTATATTCTGGAGAAATTTATATATCCATTTTTTTGAATAAATATGTATTGATTGGGGCCGGAATAAATCTGAGTTGTGCTGACAGTTCTATTCAGACCAATGTAAATGTCGTAAATCTCGTTGATGTTCATTTCAACACCAACAAAATTCTTGATCTTGCCATTGCTTACGGAGGTTCCGTTTCCAGAATAAGAATAGTTAAAATATAGAGATTCTCCAGTTTCTTTCAGGTAGGTAAGATTGACTGCAGAATCAGTAAGTCTTATACAGTTAATCTTTGAAATGTTATGATCCGGTGATAGGGAGAGCATGAAGCCGTTCCCAGAACCGCCATTTCCATCATTTAACTTGTAATTGAACCTGTCACTGATCTGGCTAGTGTCAACACTCCAGCAAAGAAATGGGGATTTCAGGTTGTTTGTTGGATATTGAAGATTATAATTGGCAATCCCGATCCTGCTTATCCTTGGAGCTTTGACGGTAATATAATCACTGAGATAGTTGTAATATGCCTGGATCCTGAATGTAGTTCCCTGTTTCAGGAGATATGCATAAGACTCAGGATATGCCGTTACATAGTTCTGCCCAACATGAAGTGTTGTGGACGAATACCACAACATGCCATTATAGTTTCCCTCAGTTGCTGTGCTCGGTATTATTCGGAAATACACAGGAGATGTCAGATTGGAACCGAGCGCTGGCTGGTAGGTTATGCTGATATTCATTGATGTTATATATCCAGGGATACATTGCTGATCTGACATATTTTCCACGGCGTTGATCCTGTAAATGTTGCTGTCATTATCGTTATAGGATAAATAGATTGACCCTGCAGTGGTTATGGAAATGATTACAATTATTATGATGGCAAACGTTATGTGCTTCTGCATGTGTTTCCTGATTCCCTGTATGTAGAGACCAGTGTTGAGTGATTTTGCCTTAATTTCTGAAAGTGTTGGTGGTTTTATGTTTTTCTCTCTTAAATAATCAGCAAAACTTATAACAACTAAGAGTGACCAGTCGACTACGTAACCAAGAAGAACCCTGTAATTTACAAGAAACATCAGCATCGGGAAGACAAAAAGTGCGTATTTGAGCCTGTTATAGAACCGTACATAGAAGAGGAAGGTAATTACTATTGTTGCAAGGAATATAAGCGTGAAAACCGTTGATGGAACTTTTAACAATCCTGTAAATGAAAGTTCTGAGAAACCTATTCCTATACCCAGGACTGGCTGGAATTCAGCCTCAACAATATTTCTCAACCAGTCCAGTGGCTGCATTATTATGAAAGGAAGGTTAGTGATTAGGAAAGATAACA
>JAKARU010000061.1 GCA_021819225.1 Thermoplasmata archaeon | reverse complement strand
ATAATCCCCCTATTCTATCCTTATCTTAAATTATTCTCATATTTTTCTCCCTCAATGGAAGAATCTTAAAAATTCATATAACACAGGGCAACAATTGCCATTTATTCATAAATGTCAAAAGAATGATGTCTCTATATCCCTGGAAAATCATTTTAAAAAAAATGCCTTAACAAATTTATTTAACATTTTCTAGAAACAACAGAAAATGTCCTTTGTGATAATTCGAAATATCTGTTATGGAAATTATGTGAATTCCTCCTCTCTTTTTCAATAGCGCCACAACCTCGTTAAGAACTTCGGAAGGCTTCCTTGAGGAATCCACGGAAGTTGCTTTGAGGATGAAAATAGTATGTTGCCAGTGCTCGAAGCAGTCCAGATTATTAAAGAGAATTGATAGCTGATCACGCTGTGAAATATCCTGATATATTATCTCCGGATCCCTTTCAATGAAGAATGAATACTTATCTGGATTCCTGGCATTTGAAAGGACGGGATAAATATTATTTCTTCTCTCTGCAAGCTTTAAAAGTCCTGAAAATGGCTCAGGGGAAAATTCTACGGCAAAAATGTGCCCATCAGGGGAAAGGTCTGATATATGGCTTACAGTAGTACCAAATGATGCACCAAGATAAAGGATATCAGAATCTTCCAGTATGGGCATACCAGAAAAACCATTATAAATGGCGGCAGAAAGCTTGCTCCTCTTTGGGTCCCAGAGCCTGTAATTTTCTCCGTTCATCCTTAATTGCTTTTCTCCGTAAACACTATCCTTGAAATTTGAAGCTGTATAAATTCTGCCCTTTATTATTCTTATATTCTGATTGATGAATTTCTTTGGAAACATTATGAAAGTTCACCGCATATTCCCTTAAACTCTTCATCATCAGATGTGACAAAAAATATTGAGTTTTCTCCAACTTCTATACGCTGCTTTATTCCGACCTCGATCACTTTCTTTTCCCTCAACTTGATGAACATGGTATCCCTATCCATTAGTTCATCCCATATACCAGGTTGCGGCTTGATGAGAACAGCAAGGTAGGGGGGCTCTTCACTAACAGTATATGCTTTTGCCTCAATGGAACTATCTGACTTTTTTGAGCTTGATACCTGTATGAACATAAAGGTACATGTATTAGTCGATTAAAAATTCTCTCACTGTGTGTGAGATGACATGTAATCGAGTGAAACAGAATTTAAACAATAAATGTATATAAGAAATTGAAATTATGACCGATTAAGAGGATGTTCAATGGGAAACAAAGAAGATTGCAGTTCATGCGGTAAAGGTCTGATAGGTGAGGGCTATTCTATATTCGACTGCCCTAACTGTGGAGAAAACATTATAGGGAGATGCAGAAATTGCAGGGAGCACACTACGCCTTACACGTGTGAGAAATGTAACTTTACAGGTCCATGAGGTAATGAAGATGGCAGATGTGGCAATTACATTTTCAGTTTTACCAGAAGAGTCTGACTCTGATTTGAATGAGATGTCCGAGAAAATTAAAAGTTCCCTGAAAGATCAATGCAGAATATCCAACCTTGAGATCAAGGAAATCGCCTTCGGACTCAAGAAAATAAGCCTTGAAGTTGTCGTCAGGGATGATGAGGGGCAACAGGATAAGATCGAGGAGATCCTGAGAGGCATCAACGGTGTTGGGCAGGTAGATGCAGAAGATATGAGTCTAGTTTAGACATAAAAATGACCCAGCTATTTCTAGACTATTTTATTGAAGGAATTTTTTATTTTATCATTGCGCTTATTGTTATAATTTTTCTTGCACAACTGTATCTTTCACTTCCCAGAAGATTTAAGAAGAAGTACTTAGGAAACCCAGAATTTAAAACGCTTGTAATAGTTCCATGCAGAGGCGTCGATTACTCTTTAGATGATGACCTTAAGTCCTTGAAAGAACAAAGTTATGAAAACTACAAGATCATAGCGGTCATTGATTCGGAAGATGACCCTTCAGCTGATCATATCAAACGCAATAAGATAGAATACGTTATAAACGAATGCCAATCAGGAGGAAGTGGAAAGGTAAAAGCCATAACAACCGCACTGAGGAAATTTAATGATTATGATGCTTTCGTAATTGTAGATTCTGATGTGCTTGCAGATAAAGACTGGCTTGTGAATCTACTACGTCCCCTGACCGATGAATCTTACGGTATATCAACAACATTCCCTTACTTTGAGGCAAAAAATGGCTTCTGGTCCAAGTTCAAGACAGCCTGGGGATTTGTGGGTGTGGGAATGATGCAGTCTGATATTACGGTATTCGGATGGGGCGGCTCCCTTGCATTCAGGAAAGGCCTGTTTGATGAAAAGAGTCTGGTCGATTTCTCTGAGGCAGTTTCTGACGACATGGCAATAACAGACCTATGTAAGGCAAAGGGAAAAAAGGTGGCATATGTTCCAGATAGCATAGCCACCATCAATTCCCCGGACGATTGGCCCGTTTTCAGGGAATGGTCAATAAGACAGACATCTCTCTTACTGAGCAAAAGCAGGAATGCATACTATATAGGAATATTACTATACGGTTCATCAGCACTTCTTTTCATAGGGGCTATATTGCTTTCATTGCTTGTCTCAGGTTACTTCCTGGTCCTTTTCCTTCCCCTTGTACTGAATGAAATCAAGATGTTCAGAAGATTGCGAAGAAAGCAGGCTGTTTACATACTTGTACAGATTGTTCTTCCATTCTTCTATGTGTGGAATCTCCTTGTTGGTTCTAAAAACAGGGAAATAACATGGAGAGGAAACAGATACAGTCTATACAAGTGATAGAATTTTAAAATAGAACCAGCCCATAGGGTATTATGAGTGAAAACGCTACAAATAAGAGATTGTTTGGTACCAATGGTATAAGGGGAATTCCCAATGAGGATCTTACACCAGAATTCTGCATGATGATAGGTAAGGCTATAGGAACATTTTTCAATGGGAAAATAGTAATAGGTTCTGATAACAGGCTCTCTGGGGATATGATCATTAATGCAGTAAACTCCGGAATTTTATCCACAGGTTCAGAAACAGTTATGATTGGAGTTCTGCCAACACCAGCTATCCAGTATTATTGCAAGAAACATGGATTGCCTGGGGTGATGATAACCGCTTCTCACAACCCTCCACAGTTCAATGGAATTAAATGCATAGACAGCGATGGAACTGAGCTTGAGAGGACAAAGGAAGAGAAAATTGAAGAGATATATTACTCCAAAAAATTCAATGTGTCGAAATGGAATGATATAGCCAGAAGTTTCCATGATAATTCCGGGTTCGATTTATATGTCAATGGAGTTATGAGCATGATAAATGTTAAGAAGATCCGCGAAAAGAGGTTTAGAGTAGCTGTTGATACTGGTAATGGAGCTGCATATCTTACAACTCCGGAATTGCTTTCAAGACTGGGTGCAACAGTTGTTACTCTTAATGCCAACCCTGATGGCCTATTCACATCAAGGGAATCTGAACCAAAGCCAGCTAACCTGAAATATTTAATAGATCTTGTAAAGTCAGGAGGCTTTGATTTTGGGATTGCACATGATGGAGATGCTGATAGAGCCGTTTTCATTGATTCTGACGGGAACTTTATCGACGGAGATAAAACATTAACACTCTTCGTCAAATATTATATCAAGAAAGGAGAGAAAGTAGTAACACCGGTCAGCTCTTCAGATGCGCTTGAAGAAGTGTGCAGGACGGAAGGAGCAACAGTAATAAGGACAAGGGTTGGGGCACCCATAGTTTCCAGGACAATGATTCATGAAAAAGCGAGACTTGGTGGAGAGGAGAATGGAGGCATAATTTATGGTGATCATCAATATTGCAGGGATGGTGCCATGTCACTTGGGATAATCATGGACATAATGGCCAAAGAGAATAGTAACCTGAAAACCCTGATAGGGTCCCTTCCACAATTTTACATTACAAGAAAGACAATTCCTGCTAAATCTGACTTTAATTCTCTAATAGAAAGACTCAAGAATGAGTATAATGGATGGGAAGTGTCATTAATGGACGGAATTAAATTGAGGAATGGGCATGACTGGATACTTGCAAGACCATCAGGTACTGAGCCAATTATAAGACTCTTCACTCATTCTTCCAGCAAGGAAAGATCAGAGAAACTTTCGAATGATGTGGAAAATCTTGCAAAATCTTAATAAATTTTTTTATTTACTTTCAAAGCTATATGTTGTGAAGTAAAATGTTTGTTTAATTCGTGATTAAAGGTAAACTTACATTAATGTCTGGGTATCAAGCCCCATATTTTTCAAGCCTGTCTGTCAGTTGAAGAGCATAGTCCATTACATTCAGTCCTCTCAGTGAAAAACCAGTTTTGGAGCATGACTTTTCATTAAAGGCTTCACTTTCCCTCCTGTTTAATCCATCACTGTAAAACATGATTGGTACCGGGTCTCCAGTATGCTCACCATTGACTGAAGATGTTGAGTGATCTCCTGTCAGGATGAATAATGCCTTATCCCTAAGACCTACCAGGGGTTCCATTGCTTCATCTATTCTTTCCATTACCTCCTTCTTTAATAATGGATTCTTATCATGTGCAGCTACATCGGTTGCCTTAATATTTACCAGGATGAAGTCGTAATTTCCTATTTCTTCCGCTACAGCTTTTATTTTTCCCTTATAGTTTGTGTTTGTGCTTCCTGTGACTCCTTCAACATTAATCTTCTCCATCCCAATCATCTCAGCAAGTCCCTTGATCATTGGAATTCCAATAACGTACCCGGCCTTCATCCCATATTTTCTCTCAAATGGTTCAAGCTTTGGTGCACTCCCGGCTCCCCGAATCAACAATTCATTTGCTGGCATTTTTCCATTACTAATCAGATCCAGATTGAAAGGATGTGAGTCAAGGATTGAACGCATCTTTTTCATGTAATTTTTCAGTATATATGAAGTCTTTCTGCCCTCTTCCTCGGAAAATTCTGGTTCGTGATATTCCTTGCCAGCTTCATGTGGGTCTGTATCCCTGACCTTGTCTGAAAGACCAGAACCTTTCATGAGTAATGCTGCCCTGTGCTCAACACCTGAGGCAACCTGGATGGTAACGTCATCTACATTGAAAGAGATATCTTTGCTCAACTGCTCCGTGCTTTTATCTATACGGCCAGCTCTCCTGTCAGTTATGATTTTTCCC
Source organism: Thermoplasmata archaeon (assembly GCA_021819225.1). The sequence continues at coordinate 473 of JAKARU010000061.1, read as the reverse complement.
TCCCTCGTGGCATAGTTTGCCCTGAATGCAATATCTCCTGGTTCTACTTTCATACCTAGACCAAGAGCCTCAAATGGCCCCCTTCCAGTGTAATATTTCTCTGGATCATACCCCAGGATGGATAGATGAGATGTATCTGAACCACAGACAACTCCTTCTCTGAATGGATGCATGAGGCCACTTATGGAATTTCGCGCCATCCTGTTCATGTTTGGCATATATGCTGACTCCATTGGAGTCCTATTATGAAGAAGTGCGGATGGCCTGTCGCCAAGACCATCCATTATTATGAGTACTACAGGTTTCTTTTCGCTCACGTGCCCTCCTCCCATGATTCACTGTACCTTATCTGTTCTTCTGTTGATTCATCGATTTTGATTCCAAGGCTTTCCAGCCTGATTTTTGCAACATCCTGATCCACTTCAAATGGGACGGGGTAGACTTTGTTCTCCAGATCCTTGTGATTTTTGAGG
>JAKARU010000060.1 GCA_021819225.1 Thermoplasmata archaeon | reverse complement strand
ACATAAGGCAAACAGACGATTTCATTAAAAGATTGATAGAGAGCAGGGGAAGGATTGGATCATTCAAGACCATGAATTTGATCGATTTTGCCCCCGAAAAAATGAGTCTCGAAAGAATTTTGAATGAACAGGATATAATTGATTATATCTGCCTGAAAGCATCAGACCATCATGACAGGTATATGGATTGTATCAGGTACTTTATAAGAAAGAGTTTCAGGAAATAACCGGGAAAAAATTTAAACACTGACTCATGATGTTAAATAATGAGTTTAATGGATTATTTCAGGGAGCCTCCAGGCCTAAAAAACCTGACTCCTGAAGATGTAGAAAAAATAATGCAGGAAGGTTCAACAAAAGTGATTGATGTTAGGACGGAAATGGAATACAGGAGTGGACATATACCAAATATTGAACATATTCCGCTCTCTGAGATCAAGAAGCGGCTGAAGGACCTCGGAACAGATGAGAATTACCTGTTTGTTTGCGCTACCGGACACAGAAGCAGGAAGGCCGCCTGGATCCTCAATAGAAAAGGATACAGGAATATATCGCATCTTTCAGGTGGGATGGGAGCCTGGAAGGCTGCAAACAAGAAAATTGAAACTCACAGGAAGTGAGTTTATAATAGTTTTTATTTTTTAAAAGAACATCTTATGAATCCATTATCTTCCACTATCTCGTATTTTACATTCAGTTCCTTTCCTATTTTTTCAAACAACTCTCTTTTGACGGTATGAGACCTGACAAATCTCCTGCTCAGCTCCCCGTTGTATTCAACCTCATATATGTTGAAGACTCCGCCACTGTTGAGATGTTCCATTACGTATGGAACTGATTTTTCCCTGTCTTTCCAGTGGTGAAATGAAAGCGTCGTATATATGAGATCGCCCTTCAATGTCTCGGGAATTTCCCTGCTCGATCCAGCAACAAATTTCAATCTTCCTGGTGAAACGTTCCTCCACTTTCTCGATGAGACATATACCATGTGCGGAGACGGATCAAGCCCTACGAGGGTCTTCCCCTTATCAATTGAAGCCATACGCGACAGTACATAACCATCACCAGAGCCGATATCGATAAGGGTTTCAAATTCAAACTTCTTCAGATCGTTAAGCACAAAACGGTAAAAATGACGCATTGTTGGGACAATTCGCGATATTGAATATCCCCGTGATGTAAAGAAACCAAATTTTTCTTCACCTTTCTCATAAAGATCCTTTTCTTCCATGGTATAATTATGTTTTATTCATAGATTATTTTTTTCCCGGTTTTTGCGGTTCTACTGTTTCAGCTTTTCTATAAGTGTGCTGGCTTCACTGGACGATAGATCATCTATGCTATCCTTTTTGAGTTTCCCAAGATATTCAGATACGATCTTCTTTTCCCTTTCTGTAGACTGCAGTTTTTCAATAAAATCTATCTGTTTAGGCGAGGCTGGTTTTGAAACTGGGGACGTATTTTCACCGGATCTTATGTTTTTCAACCCGTCTATAAGAATAGATGCTTCCTCCATAGAAATTTCATCAAGAGTTCCCTTTCCATGTTCCTTCAAAAATTTTTCAGTGAATTCAAGTCTCTCCCCCGAACTCTGTAAATTCTTTATGAATGCTATCTGTTTCTTTGTAGCGTTTGATACTCTCCGTGAATTTGCAGGAGAACCGGTAGACTTTAATTTTTCAATCAGGACAGAGGCGTCACCAACTGACAGTTCATCGATTGACCCAAAACCTTTTTCAACAAGAAAATGCTGTACAGCTTCGACTTTGTCGGGCGATTCTTCACTTAATTTATCAATAAAATTTTTTTGGCTTCTTGTAAGTTTCCCGGGAGGCATGCCTAAATATCATTTCATGATTTATAAATCATGTTACCTGTCGTGAGACCGGGCCCTGGAACATTCATTCGATCTTATCTAGCTTCTTTTTCAGGTCTGCAAGTTCTTCCTGTAACTGCTTATTCATCGGGTTCTTCTTTATCTTTGCTTCCAGTTCTTCCATTTTTCCCTCCAGGCTCTTCTTCTTCCTGGTCAGGTCTCTCTTGCTCAGCCCCATGTGTATGTATTTTCACCTACAAAATAAATATTTCTGATAATCTTCATAAATATCTTGTTGATTTTGTGCAAATATTATATAGGTTCTTGACAATTTTGAAACTGTGAATGATTTGAGACAGAGAATCAGGGCAATGAAAAACCTTCCATCCCTCCTTGGAATCCTTGCCATAATTGCTGCATGGATCACAATAATACTTGCAATATCAGTGAATCCATGGTTCAGATTAACCTCCAATGCCCTGAGTGATCTTGGAGGTGGAAACCTTATTAATAATGGACATCCATCCCCTGCTTACCCTGAAATTTATAATTATGGAATGATCATTACAGGAGTCCTGATAGGGTTTTTTTCACTTTCCATGATTGAAAAAGTTCAGAACAAGGGGGAGATAATAGGATTTTCTTTCTTCATCATTGGAGGCCTGTTTCTTGCACTCATAGGCATTTATCATGAAGGCACATATCCTCATGACTTTGTGTCAATATGGTTTTTCATAATAAGTTCCATCTCATTTTTTGTTGTTGGAATTGCGTCTTTATCGAAGAAATATTATAGATTTGGGATAGCTCTGATAGGCATCAATCTTCTTTCATGGATTGCATATTCCGTTATTCCCTGGCAGTCTGTTGCGGAGGATGAAATTTTTGGTGTGCTGGTAATAGATCTCCTGGTTATCATTACCCTCTACAGTTTTTCAAAAAGATGGGCAGCAGATGGGACCTTCAAAATGATGTAGTAAACTCCACAACCTTTCAAGATCTTGCTGAAAAATGAAATGAATAATCCATATAAAACACCTGTAAATCAGTTAAAATAAAGCAATGAAAACGGAACATAAACATGTTCCCTGACATTTATATCTATGCAGAGGGAGGGATTTGAACCCTCGTATCCCTACGGAACCAGACCCTCAATCTGGCGCCTTTGACCAATCTCGACAACCTCTGCCTTCATATCTGAAATTAAGCAAGGCTTATCTAATTTGTCATTGTTGCTGGCCTTTCATGAGGAATATAATAATCTCGTCGTTATGAATTCCTTTTGTTTCATATGGATTCTGGAAGCTGCCATTTGAATATACTGAAAGAGGTATTCCTCCTTTGGCGATTATTCTGCTGAATACCTCCTCATAGGGTTTTCCCTGCATATCCTGAAAACTGTCCTGGGAAACCATAAATTTTCCAGATGAAATCAACATCTTGCTGAGAAACATCCCGGCCTCAGGCTTTGTCAGGGCTGAGATGATGGCAGCTGAACTTAAATCACCCCTAACTATGATGTTATCAGCGCCTGCTTCTTCTGCGTGAATCCTGCTGCTTTCGTTAAGGAGCTCAATGGTTATCTTCAGATTCCTGTTCATTTTTCTGGCTGTTAGCAGTATAAGTATCGACTCTGCGTCGAGCGCAAGAGAATCCTGAGAACCATATCTCTCGTTCGGAAATATTATCATGGAGATGGCCCTTTCTATTCCCGCCATTTTCAAGTCTTCAGAATTCAGGGGGTTTCCCTTGACAAATTCTCCCTTGTCTTTTATTTCACGGGACTCCTCATTCCCAAGTATCAGGATTGGGAATTTTTCCTCCATAAGTCTCTTAATTATCGTCGACTGCTTTTCTGTATAATTACAAACAATTGCATGCTTTTCCATCTTTGTTCTTATCCTCCCTAATCTTTTTAGAAGCTTGGCATCCACTATCTCTGCTGCAACGGTCACAAGAAGAAGACTGAATGTCCCGATTCCTATGATCATGATAACCATCGCATTCACCTTCCCGTAAAATCCAACAATGGCAACATCGCCATATCCCACGGTGGTTATTGTCTGCATTGTCCACCACAGGGATTCGAAGAGGGAATGAATGCCTGCAGATTTTATTGGATTCTCAATGAGATATTCAGAAATTACGCTATATAGCACCACCCCAAATGCTAGCAATGTGGTTCTTCCCACATTTTTCCTCAAAATATTCTTGAAACTGCTGACAAGAGTCCTTAGATCGACCAACGATCACTAATTGGAGAGGCGTTTTTAATCCTTTCCAATGTTTTTTTAAACGATTCAGTCTTATTATGGTAATATCAAAAACCCTGGCAACAGTCCAGAAAAATAGTGTGGCCACATCGGGGACATGCAGGATTGTGCCTGAACCGGTAACATTCATCACATTCACAGTTATCTTCAAAACAATCAGAACACATCGGATTACAATGCATAAATAATATAAAAGTGTGTGTATTCCATCGTACCCAATTTTTCTTAAACACGCCAGATTTTTAATTAGAATATATAATATAAAATGAATCTATTTCGATTATGATGGTAAATCCCGGAATATTTTTGGCCGCCATGGGAATCATGCTACTAGAGATGTCAGAAGCTTCAGCGGTATCAATGGCGCTTTCCGCAGATGCCAGAAGTGCCAGGCCTTTCGTCGCTGCCATTCTTGGAATCTTCGTTGTTCTCGGACCGGCAACTGTGCTGGGAAAGGAAATTGCCGTGTTTCCTATTTTCTATATTAGGCTTGCTTCTGCAGTACTGCTTCTTTATTTTGGCCAGAGATTGATGAAGAGCGCCAGGAGATCAATGAAATTTCAATACCTGAAACATTTTCCAAAGTCCCAGAAGGAAGAACCGAGGGAAAAAGGTGTGAATACCACAGCATTTCTTGTGGGAGCAACGGAGGCTTTTGAAGCTGCCATTGTGCTTGTTGCGCTTTATCCGCAGGGTTTCATATCGACTATTTATGGTGCAATATTTGGAGGCATCATAGTTATACTCGGTTCATTTATACTGAGAACAAAAATAAGGCAGATCAAGCAGGCAATAATGAAGGTCGTTGTTGCTTCCCTTCTACTGACATTTTCCCTGTTCTGGTTCATTGAGTCTGTAATTGTGATAAATGACATCTATCTCATTCCTATATTTCTGTTATTCTTCGTTCTTGTTTATGAATACTCCATTTATGGACTTGGAAATCTCGTATCTGAAAAATCAGAACCCGAACAGGACTAATATTGCGACTATCCCTATGACGGAAATAACGGAAAGAAATGTGGCTATTCTCGCTCTCCCAGTCAGTATTGCCAGAAATGCGCCAAGGATTCCTATTACAATTAAAGGAGACATTGCTGCCGCCGAATAACTCTTCTCTGCTCCATATTCTGGTATGTACTGAATGAAATGAAAACTGAGGTAAGTTGAAATGATACCGATGGAAAGCATGGTAAGGGAGAAAATCACAAGAGGGCTTACTTCCCTCCTTCTTTCCTCTTTCTTGACTTTCAGGTCCTCAAGCCTGTCTGATTCGTTAACCTCCCTTATTTCTTCTATGTGTCTCCAGGGGATGAATTTTTTATGATCCCTGTAAGCAACAATTATCCCCATATCATCGTATCCAATGAGGGTGCAAATAAGCTGCCCGGTATTCCCTTCATATACAACCGTAACGGTCTGATTCAGGAAGTTTTCTATTGCCAACGGAACTTGTAATTCCATATGCGAATTAAAACCTTTCCTAATTTGATGGATTGTTCATGAAAGAATTTGGCAAGTGAAAAAAATCTAAAAATGGCTCTTCAGACTTTCAAAATGACAATCAAAGATACAATAATGTTTTTTTGACTGAGTTATGC
>JAKARU010000059.1 GCA_021819225.1 Thermoplasmata archaeon | reverse complement strand
AGCCTCATTAATCTCCTGCATTTTCTTTTCCCTTTCGGGTCGTTCCTCACTCTTCCCTGAATCCGGGTGATATTTCTTCACCATACCCCGGTAAGCCTTTCTTATGATCTCAAAATCCTCAGTTCTCTCCAGTCCCAATATCTCGAAATATTTCTCCTCCAGCGGGTTCCTTTCCATGCGTTTTGTCTCCTGCCTGACGGATTCCCAGAACTCTCTGTCTGTATTATCATAATTGAACGAGATGGACGATACATTCAGAGGCATTCCCAAATTCGCGGAAATTTCCCTGAATATCCTCTCCTTCTCCCTCCTTGTGGCTCTCCCCTGACTCCGTTCGACGCTGATATGAATATAGCCCATGCTGCCTGTTTTTCCCTCATAATAAATACAGAGCATGAAATCGCGCATGAAGGCCTGTCTCTGGAAGGAAATCAGGATCTGCCCGTAATTATTGAACACCCCACCTCTGTGTATTGTCTTCTTCAATAGGGTGATGCCAAACACAGCTGCCCTTTCTATTCTTTTTCCATTGAAAACTACTGTGCTATCCTCTATCCAGTACATAAAAATGTTCTCGGTTATCCGGTTATCACGGAAATTGCTTGGATCAGTCTTTACAGTTATTCTATCCGAACTGATATCAATAGATTCCATCCTGCCAAACTGACTTAATGGTATCCATCTCGCTTCCACCTGTTCATAATGAATGCATCCTTTAAAATAATATTCGATTCATGATTTACTGGTGAATTAATTATCCGGAAATGCAGCACGGTACAATTTCCCCCTGCTGGTAGCATAGATTTAATATATGAAATACTGTAGGAGAAATATGCTGGTAAGAGATTTTGACAGATCACAGGAATACAGCACAACTACAGTCGCAATGGTTACTTCATCTTATGATGGAATAATAAATGTAATGGCAGCAGAATGGACAATACGATCCTCCATAGATCCCTTCCTGATCTCACTGTACGTGGGTTATGAGAGGAAGACATATGAAATGGTAAGAGCCAGTGGCGAATTCGGTCTCAGCTATTCATCCAGTGATCAGGCAGAGATTGTACATATATCCGGCAATTATTCCAGGAGGAGTCTCGACAAGATTGGTACCGGCATGTTCCCACTTCTCCCGTCAAACAGAATAAAGGCCCCCCTGATTGCAGGCAGCATTTGTAACTTTGAATGCAGGGTAGTCGATGAATTTCCATGTGGTGATCATGCCATTTTTGTTGGTGAGGTGCTTGAGGGTTATTATGATGATTCAAAGAGCCCTCTTGTATTTCACGGCGGTAAATTCTACAGGCTGGGTGACAGGATTCCAAAGAAAAGAACATCTGAGTATTAGTCTGAACAGTAAGAATCATCCTGTGACTGGCATGCCCAAAAGACGATAAATATGATGTTGAAATTCCAGTCAATGGGAGAACCTAATTTTCACCCATTGGAACTGTTTCCGGTAATAATCGGTACGATGAGCATTGCCCTTTCACTTTTCGTTATATCCCAGGTTTTCGGCATTGGAATATTGAACCTTTCAGCTGAACTTCTTTTCCTGATTGTTGCAGTGACATATGTGATTTCGCTTTCATGGTCCGTTTTCAATTATATCATTGGAAGGATTTCATGGAGAAATGATTTCAAAAATCCTGCCAGGCTGAGCATGATGTCATTTGCAGCGGTTATTTTTTATGCGTCCGGATTCTTTTACATCCAGTATTTTGGCCTCAATAATTCTGTTGCAGAGTTGTTGTCCACACTGTTCATTATTGTATGGTTTTTTGTTTTTACGCTTAATTTAAGGCTGGCTTACCTGATATACAATGGCCAGATAAGGATGTCTGATATAACATATCTGATAATAATACCCTCTATTGTTCTGGGGGCAGGAATAATCATCACTTCGGTTCTTCTGCCTTACAGGTTCCTCTCTGAAGGGGTTAACATAAGTTTCTCCCTTTACATGCTTTCCCTAATTGGATTCGGCATCTCTGTCATTCAATTTTTCCTCCTATCCAGTATTTCTCTATTTTCCAACATACTTAACCAGTCTGGAATCCGTAAAGCAGGCACCACAATGATACCGCTTGGTGCTGCAAGCATCATCATCCTGAACTTAATCCTCTTCCCAACATTCAATGACCTGAAGATCCTCTACTTTCCCGAACGTTTTTCAATTGATCTTTCCATAGGGTTCTGGGGATTTGAAATTTTTGTAATGGTTACCGGTCTTCTGACTGCGTTTAAAACGATTGGAGGGAATCATGATATTTCCGTCTGGGCATATGTTTTCCCTGTTGGAATATCGATATTCAGTGATTATCTTCTATTTCTCTTCACCGGCTTTGCCATATTCAGGGTATCAATTATCGCAGTTTCAGCTGTACTTTTTGGGATGTATTCATATTCCGTATATCACACGAGGAAATTTCTCAGATCAGCCAGGCTTGTTGCCGGAAAGATGTGAAATGCTTATCCTAAGCTAAATAATATATATTTAAGTATTCAGAATCAATTGAGAAGCAATGGGAAAACTTTCAGCATATATATTGGGTGTTTCATTTGCCCTCATTGTAAGCTTCTATTATGTTTATACTCTTTATTCTCCACTTCTTAACTGGTTGATGCCTGTGTTCGGAACGCCATTGATTTTCGTGGTCACTTTTCTATATATCCTTCTCGGAAATCCACTTAAAAATCCCATGCTTCTTGTTATCCTGATATTCCTTGGATTTCTTATAGGCATTTCCGCCAGAAAAGGTTCCCGGGCCATTGGAGCAACTATATTTGTGTACGGTTCCATATGGTCATTCATTGGCGCTTCCGTCTCTGCCATTTTATTTTCAGATGCATCATCAGGCAACCTGAATGCAATATCGCCAGGCGTCTCATTGAATTCCCTCCCTCCGGTTCCAAAGGGATCAAGCCTTACCCAGATCATGAGCGAACCTCTCATTGGAAGAATTGCCTCAGCTATCGAGGGATTGATCTCGCAATCCACCTCATCCAGCTCGGCTTCCACAGGGGGAATTCCAAATATTAATTTCCAGGGGATAATTTATGAGTTCCTGCCATATCTTCTTGTCAATCTTTTCATAATCCTGATCACTGCTGGAATAGTTGGGATGCTCATTAACAGAAAAATAAGGCAAAAGCCGGCCCCCAGCATTGCTAAAGAGACAGGGAGCGATGAGACCAGGGCAGGCACTATCACGGCTGCTATTACAATCATTGTGCTTGGGCTTCTCATATTTTCCGTAATCCCTGCTCCAATGGGTTCGACGCAGGTGAATCAGGGCAATGCCACAAACCCTGTCATATTGGGATCAGTGCCATCGATCGAATTTCCGCGGGTTTCCCCATCATATAATACCTCATTGATATATACCAATGCATCTGTGGCAGGCTCGGTGGTTTCCACAGGAGGTCAGCTTTTTGATATTTTCGGAGGATATTCAGTCGTGGGAAACACCAGAAGCCCATGGAATTCGGGGGGCAGTAATCTCGTTACTCTCGAGTTTGTTGGTGATAATCTTTCAACCCTTTTGAATTCGCTCGGGATTTCAAATGGCCTGCAGCAGTCATTACTGGCTGGCACCTCCAGTTCTGGATACGCGAATCTGATACCCGAGGGCATGATGGTGATGGTATACTCTGGAAATACCAGTGTCACCTCTGCAGCGGCAAATTCCCAGATGAAGACTCTTTCGTCCGACGGTATAGGAAACTATGTTACGATACTGAGTTTATCAACATCCAATTTCTCATTCGGAAGCACCTCAGTTGCAGGAAAGTCACTATCCCTGTATGTATTCGGGTTCAACCCTGACGTTTACAGGGCAGAAAATATTGCCTACAGAAGCATCACAAACATGACTGGGACAGATGGCGTTATAGAGGTTCTTGGTCATGGGCTTGAAGATGGATACCTTGTTCCCGGCAGCTCTGCGAACAGTGTTAATTCCTCAGTATACCTTGCAGGATATATCAATTATCCCCAGATCTTCAATGAACTCTCCAGGAACTTCGGAATAAGTGCATCAACCTCGAAATCTGTTGCCTTCCAGGCAGGGCTCTTCGAAAAGAGTAATTTTGCGCATTCATCATCCACGAGGCATGTTTTTACGCTATCAAATACGCTTGATAACGAACAAAATATATCCTTGCCGGCATCTTCCTCATTCAGCTCAATTTTTATCGGGTCACCAGTGCATGAAAGCGGCAGGACCTCGTACAATTTCTCAATTTATTCGAACACTAATGCCACACAGAAAATAATGTCAGGAAACGTGACATACCATAACACAACAGGCAAAACTTATCTTGATCCTGAGATTGTGACCTCAAGTTCCAATTACCAGTATCCTGCAAATCTTTCCTTCAATTCAGCAATCAGATACCTTGGATCTGGGAGCTACCAGGTAACCGGCACTCTCGTAAACAGGGATAGCAATCCTGTGTATAATATTACCATCGATGAAAACAGCATCTACAGCCCTTATGCCAGAGACATAAATCTTACTTCGGGAAAGCCTTACCTCGTGCATTCCACGCCTTTAATGCCTAACCAGTCGATCTCATTCAATTACACAATTCATATCAATACACCTGGAATTTATACGTCCACGCCACCATTGATTAATTATACGATGAATGGCACAAACTACCAGTACCAGGGCACGCCTATCGAAATTACAGATAATGAAAATTCATTTGTCAAATCTGTTAATAATATCTGGCTTTCAGAGTTTTCTTTTGCTGCAAGGTACACAGGGACTGGATTCATCATCAAGCAGGTATATCCTGGATTCTATGTCTTTGATCTCATTCCTCTCCTGCTGGTTCTTCTGGACATCTTCATAGAGTACAGGGCCTTCAGAAGATGGCATAAATCAAAGTAATTCCTAATTTTTTCCCTAAAAGGGCTTTTTGATGAAAAACTGTAAAATTTTTAAATAATCCTTCATAATTGTGATATATGAGCAAGCTCAGGGATGTGGTAATTAACATAGTACATGGTGATCCACTATATGCCATTCTTGTTGGTTCAGGACTCGTAAATTACACAAGTCTCGCAAGGGAGATTCAGGATAGCGTACAGAATGCAACCGGAAAGCAGGTCAAGATAAACACTATTGTAAAGGTTTTAACTGAGGAAAAAATAGATACCGATTCCTGGAGTCGCCAGATGAATATTCTCTCGAAGGCGGACCTGTCATTGGAATACAGGTATGAGGAAAAGGAGGTCGAGAGAATAGGCCCTGATTGCATGGATTTTGCCTTCGCGTACAGGGACAGAGGAAGGATCAAGATAATAACCCATAGCGGCGAGGGAGGACACCTTGCATGTATTAAGGTAACGCTTCCTGAAGAAGGCTCAGAGGTTCCCGGGTTGACCTTCTTTATCGTAAGATTCCTGTCCATTCATGGCGCCAAGATTGAAAGGATTTACAGGCTGGACAGAGAAATTCTCCTTATATGCAACCAGAATGTTGCAGACAGCATTATGACAATTCTCAGTGATCTGATAATTAAGTCACATTCATGAAAGATGCGGAATGAATGTGATTAAATAACTTAGAGAAATACCGTAACCGATAAGAATGCCGCTTGTATTTATTCAATATATTCTCTCCCTCATCTCAGGTTCACTTGTCGGTTTTTCCCTCGGGCTCATAGGAGGTGGGGGTTCGATTCTTGCAATCCCTCTTCTCCTGTACTTCGTTGGGTATGAT
>JAKARU010000058.1 GCA_021819225.1 Thermoplasmata archaeon | reverse complement strand
AGTTTATGTAGGAATTGAATCTCAGAGCTAGAGCAAATGAAATAGCACTGGAAGATATAAAGGAAAGAGAAAGTGACGAATTCAAAATTATAGAGGAGAAAATCTATGAAGAGCTATTAGAAAATCTTAGGTCAGATCTTAAAACTATGTCAGCAAGAGATAAAAGGAAACTTATAGAGTCTAATAGAATGGAAAGTAGTTGCAGAAAAGCTGGATTTAATCCGAAATTTTTAGATGCCTATCCACACGAATTGAGTGGAGGAATGAAACAGAGAGGTATTATTGCAATGGCACTTGCTTTAAATCCTAAGGTTGTAATAGCTGATGAACCAACAACAGGTCTGGATGTTATCACTCAAGCTAAAATTATAAAAGAGCTGAAGGGATTGAAGGATAGTAAGACAATAAAGTCAATGATAGTAATATCACATGATGTTGGAGTAGTTTCACAACTTGCAAATTATGTTGCTGTGATGTATGCCGGAAGGGTGATGGAGTATGGTGAGCCAAAAGACATTTTCGTGAATCCTAAGAATCCATATACTTATGCATTAATGCATAGCTACCCATCCATAGATGCAACAAAACAGAGAATTCATGGTATTCCCGGCTCTGTTCCAGATTTAATAGATCCACCAAAGGGGTGCTATTTTGCAAGCAGATGTTTTATGGCAGAGGAAGTGTGTTATAATGAGAAGCCCCCGCTCAAAAACTTAAGCCCAGAACACAAAACTCTATGTCATTTCGACCATATATATGAAGAAAAATACTTGAACTTCCAAAGATACGATGATGAGTTAGTACCAGACCTTTCTGCTGGTACTCAACCTATACTTCTTGAAGCAAAGGATCTCAGTAAATATTTTTCAGTACATTCAAACCTTTCGGTAAATTTATTTGGTGGAGCAAATAAACCTGTAGTACACGCTGTAGACATGGTAAACCTTACAATCAGAAAAAAGGTTATAATAGGTGTAGTAGGTGAAAGTGGATCAGGAAAAACTACCCTTGGCAAACTTCTTGTGAATGCAATTGAGCCGACAAGTGGGAAACTAATCTTCAAATTTGATCAAATTTCAAGAGACTATTCAATATCCATTGAAGAACCCACCTCAAGTAACATTTCAAAAGAGGAAAAATACGAGAAAGAAAAGAAGGAGTACGAAGCGAAAAATGATATAGCTACAATGAGCAAGAAAAGCCAAAGATATAAAATCTACAGAAAGGAAAGTCAGCTCATTTTCCAAGACCCATATGATTCAATAAATCCGAAAATGTCTATTTTTGATATAGTATCAGAACCACTCCTCATACAGAGAAAGGAGATAGTGGGAAGGAGGGGACAGGGATATGAAAAAACTGAGGGTAATGATTGGTTGAATAGTGAATTTAATCTCGAAAGGGAAGTCCTTAACGCACTTGAAATTTCGAATCTTAAACCTCCTGAAAACTATATAGAACGTTATCCGCACGAGCTTTCTGGAGGAGAAAGGCAGAGGGTTTCTATCGCACGTTCAATAACTCTGAACCCGTCTTTCCTGGTAGCAGATGAGCCGATTTCAATGCTTGATGTTTCTATAAGAGCAAATATCATGAATCTTTTACTGGATCTTAAGGAAAAAAGAGGTATATCAGTACTATACATATCTCACGACATAGCTTCTGCAAGATATGTTTCTGATTTCATAGTTGTGATGTACCTGGGCCAGATTGTGGAATTTGGTAAATCTGAAGAAACGATCAGGAACCCACTCCATCCATATACGAAAGCATTGATTTCAGCTGTACCAAGCCTTAACCCTGAATGGGTCAATAAGGGACTGGACATAGTAGGAGAAATTGGGAGTGCAATCAATCCACCAAAGGGATGTAGATTCTATGGGAGGTGCGTTTACCATAAGGATATTTGCAAGTCAGAGGATCCACCACTGCAGCAGACAGGATACAGATATTATAGCTGTCACTTTGCACAGGATGAACTCACAAGGGACGAATCAATGGAAAAAGTGGAGAGTGGTGAAGAAGGAGAATACATGACGGAGTAGTAAATGGAAAATTCTGCACCAGACGAAGAACTCAGAAGGAAGGAAAAGATACAAACAAGGTTCAAACTAACAGTTCCTCCGATGGTTCTTCTTTTCATTTTATTCATATCCGGGATTGTGCTCCTGCTTGCAGGTGCTCTTTCCATAGCAAACGTTTTTCCCCTTATCCTTGTAATGGTTGGCTTTGTAATCATTTTTTTCGGTGCATTTTACGATTTTGGTGCGAATAGATATGTTAACAATATGTTTCAGTCAAAAGCTTCATTGAGAGAAAAGGACGTAGTCCAGATCAACAGAGAACAGCTAATAATGACCATGATTTTTGTCGGCGTCGGCGGTCTCTATATTTTGATGGGTGTAGCACTATTCTATGTGATTGCGTTTTTCTAAGGTTGTCTCAAGTCTTTGTAAAACGAAGAAATTAAATTTCAACAAACGGAAATTAAAAATATGCACGACTGATCTCCATGGATATGGGTAAAAAATTACTTGCCATAATCATTGTAGTATCATTCATTGTTGTTGGGTCGACGTCATACGTTTCCAATTCCCTGAATATTCTCAATCCATCCACTGGAGTATTCAGGAATGCAGATGGCACTAACTTCACATCAGGTAATTTCATTGTTCCTGGACTTGAAAATGATGTCAACATTACCATTGATAGCTCAGGAATTGCACATATAACTGCTAAGAACAACCATGATCTCTTCTACGCGCAGGGATATTATTCCGCATGTCAGAGATTATTCCAGATGGAATTGCAGGCAACAGTAGCAGCAGGAAATCTCAGCAACTTCGTTGGAGCATCCGGATTACAGTCTGATTATACCATGAGGCTCATAGGTCTAACCAGGGATGCATACACCCTAGAGAGAGATCTTGAAGCAAATTACTCCAGCTATTTCAATTACATCAAGTGGTATTCTGAGGGTGTTGATGCATATATAAACAATACAAAATCTGTCTCAACCCATCTGGGTTTCCATCTTCTCGGGATCAAGCCATTCAAGTGGACTGTATTCGACAGCCTTGTATGGCAGGAATATATGTCATGGTCCCTTGCAACAGGATCAACAAATGTTCTGCAATCAGATCTTTTTGTAAATTCACTAGGATTTTCAAACTACAGTGAAATATGGCCATATTATCCATACTATACGGAAAACATAACGATGATTCCTGGAAGTGGAACCGTAAATAATTTCAACCTCACTGATCAGGGAATCAGCCCATCTTATCTTTGGAAACAGGATTTCTTCCAGGAATGGGCAACGGGAATATCATCAAATCTTCTGAGCAATCTTTCTGCACTAATCAGAGATTCATGTGACAATATATCTGACCCGTATAACCTGCCGGGATCACATCTTACAGGTTCACCAATAGGAAGCAACAGCTGGGTGATCACCTCCACGCAGTCCTCCGATGGCGATCCCATGATGGCCAACGATCCACATCTTCCACTTCTTGCCCCCTCACTCTGGATAGAATTTCAGCTGAAGGATCCTGCATTTAATACAACTGGCTGGGGACTTGCAGGATTGCCAGGTATACTAATAGGTCACACAGGAAATACTTCCTTTGGATTAACAACACCTGAGGGAAACTCTGCCAATGATTATGTAGAATTCCTGAAAGGAGATACCTATCTTTACAATGGTACATACATCCCTATGGAAACTTGCAGCTACACGCAGGCAGGAATTGATTATAAAATATATATTACAAATAATGGTCCGCTAATAGGAAGGATTGGTAACATAGGAATAAGTATGAACTGGGATGCTAGCTCACCAAGTACTGACCTGATTGCAGAGATTTTACTGGACCAGGCATCAAACTACTCACAGATGATGAATGCATTGAAATACTGGGGACCTGCACCACCTCAGAATTTTGCACTCGTTTCATTGCATCATGCAGGGTACATCACCGCTGGAGGATATCCTCTAATAAAAGAAACGTTACCAGACGGCAAAACACTGAAAGTTGTTGGTTCAGTATCACTTCTTAACGGGTCAGACCCTCAGTACAGGGAAACGGGTTATGTACCATTCAACTACCTACCACAGGAAGTCAATCCAGAAAGGGGATACATGTTCGCTCCGAACCAGCCAACTGTAGGCAAGAATTATCCATTCCCGTTCGTTGGTTCATACTGGTCTACAGGAGGAAGGGCCGAAACAATAGATCACTATCTTCAGAATCACACTAAAATGACCATTTCCAATATGATGGCACTTCAATCTAATGTTACTGATTACTGGGCGTCACAGTTCAATCCACTTATCTTGCAGGCCATTTCTGGAATGAAATCAATGAACAGTACAGAAGAAGAAGCTTACAACCTTCTTTCCAGCTGGAATTATTCTTTCTATGAGCCAATGAAGAATCCTACAGTATACCAGTATTTGACTGCTGCCTTCTACAACATTACATATGACAGGGTACTGAAGGAAAAGGGTATCTACAACTACACACCATGCGTATACATAAACACCGCAATATTCATGGCAAGAAACGATCCATCATCAACATGGTTCAACGGGAACTTCACCCTGACCATGCAGAAAGCCTTTGTGATCGCAGTTGCCTTCATGGATGCAAAACTCGGTCCTGAAAAGAACTGGGACTGGGGTAACATACACAAACTTGAGATCGCAAGCCTGACAGGAATAAGCTCTCTTGGCATAGGACCGATGCCAATATGGGGTGGGAGGCATACCGTTAGCGTGGGTAGCATACCAAGACTGCTTGAATATCCCCTTCCATGCGTTTCCATAGGTTCATCACTCAGAACTATCGCAAGACCAGGATCTGGAACTTTTTACGGCGTGTTTCCAGGAGGTCCCAGTGAGAATATCCTGAGCCACTGGTTCGATAACCAGCTTCCTAAATGGCTGGATCATGAATATTATCCAATGCAGGGCTTACCTGTGGAGGTGAGGATAACTTATGAACCTTAAATTCTCCATACTGGCCGTGGCAGTCTCCGCCATCCTGTCACTCCTTGTAGCTTTTTTCCTGAAGGATGCAATTTATGTAATAATTTCAGCGATTCCACTTGCAGTCATCAAAAAGAAGTGGGCGATCATATATGGTTTCCTGATAGGCACTCTATCATTCATGTCCGTCTATCTACAGTATCCATTTTCAAGTTCAGTCAGGATATCGACGGTCGTAGGTTCAGTTACATCCATCCCCTCGATTCTGGTTTTAATTCTCTACCCTCTGCTGGGTGGTATTATATGTGGTTTTGCCGGACTTTTATGGTCATCCATATACGAGCTGTCAGGAAAAAAGGATGTTAAAAAGCTCGTAAAAGTAAAGGATGCATAGCCGCACATTAAATTGGATTCTTAATTATTATAAGCCTTATTTTCCCGGTTATCTTTTTCAGTTGGAAATATTTACCATCAATGAAATTTATGCAGGTATACTACCAATTAAATGAATGAAGTTTTTACCCGAATGTGAAAAAAATTGCACTTATTACACTTATTATACTTATTGCAATTACAGCAACCATCCCTACATCAGGATCAGGCAGACCTGAAGTTATACCATCATACGGAAATTATGCCCTAAAGGAAATGGGGTCTTATTCAAATAGCTCTGTAAAGATCGGTCTTATCGGCAATGATACAGAATTCTTTCATTCCAACTTCAATGCCTCTTACAACAAATATCCTTTTTACATCAAA
>JAKARU010000057.1 GCA_021819225.1 Thermoplasmata archaeon | reverse complement strand
TTTTCAAGCGGAGCAGTCTATATTGCAGCAACCTTTTATCCTTCTGTTACCAGAACAGAAGCTTTGTTGCTAACACTTTTAACGTTTGCTTTGGGTTTTGTGACCAGACCTGTCGGTGCGTTTGTTTTTGGGCACTTTGGGGATAGACTCGGAAGAAGGAATGTGCTTTTGGTTACTTTACTGATTTCTGGGATATCTACAGGGCTTACAGGACTCTTGCCTAGTTATGTTAGCATTGGTATATGGGCAATAATACTTCTTGTTATCCTTAGATTGGTACTTGGTTTTGGACTTGGTGGCGAATGGGGTGGTGCAATGTTGCTCACTCTGGAGAATTTTAAGGGGAGAAGAGGGTTCTGGTCGTCATTTGTTCAATCGACCGTTGGAATTGGTTTGCTGATAGGTACTGCAATTTTTCTTTTATTAGAATTTATTCTGCCGGCTAAAGCTATGTATTCGTATGGTTGGCGGATACCGTTTGTTCTGAGTTTTATAATCCTTGTAATAGGTTTTCTGATCAGATACAGGTTAACTGAGACCCCAATATTTGAGGCTGCAAAAGCAGAAAAGAAAATATTGGGTTTACCGGCAAAGCAGCTTTTTAAACGTAACTGGAGGGAGGTACTTAGTGGGACTCTACTGGCAGGTTCAAGCGGAAATTTCTTTTATTTTGCAATTGCATTGTTACCTGTAATTTTTGAGGTCAAAGGAATCGTAAGCGTTACTATTGGCCTTATTGCAATTACTTTATTTGCAATAATGGATATAATATTTGTATTCATTGGTGGTGTGCTATCGGATAAGTACGGAAGACGAGTTTTGCTAGTTGTCGCGAACGCAATAGCACTTGTAATTTTGTACCCCTCGATATACATCCATAATCCGTACTTATTTACAATGTTTCTTGCTATTTTTGGGATTGCACATGGGTTGAGTTATTCTCCGTTAGCTGCCTTCATATCTGAGGTATTCCCGACCAATGTGAGATATTCTGGGAATTCATTCAGTTATCAATTTGGTAATGCATTTATAGGTGGTCCTGCTCCATATGCGTCAGACGCTCTGGGAATAATAGCTTACCCGCTGTACCCTGTTTTTACTATAGCATTTATTTTGATCGCGTTTGTTACTATAGCTAAGATAAAGGAATCAAAAGATCGCGATTTGAATATAGCTGGGGATCCAAACACGTAAATCAATCGTTCTCTCGCGTACAAAAATAAATTATTCTTAGTCATAGATGTTGGGATCAAGCATGTCTCCTAAAATCGTTGAGAAGAGTAATGCAGTCCATTTCTCTGTTTTCATCTTTATACACGGGGGGAATGTCTGTTACTAAAGTAATCATAACGGAAAACCCCTTAACAACGTTATTTACTACCATGTTTTCAATACTTAACCCTTGCTTTAGTCGTTTATGTGAAATTTCTGTAAATTTCTACACTTAAGTACTTCAGTCAGTATTAGACTTCTATATTATGTCCATTTACCTTCTATAACTTTACCTGAATCAAAGATCGGTCAATATTATTTTGACCCACCTATATACCTTAGATACCCATTTTTTAAATAAAACCAAAATAGTCGGTGAAATCATTTGTCTAATAAGTCTTGAAATAATCTTCAGCTTCGATTAAATCAGTTATAACGTCCAATGAACCTGGTAAAACGGCCTTGACATCCTGAATTTTTACATACGCAGACCTGTCATGAGTTTTTATCTTGTTACCTTCTCTAAGTAAATAACCGTCTTTATCAACTTTAAAACCCATATCTTCAAGGATTTCCTGTTTCTCAACTCCATTGAAGTTAACCAATAATACCTCATTATTTTTAGTCATTTTCAAATATGTTATTATAGTGTTTGGTAAAAGGATTACTCTATTCTATCATAGCTATAAATAATTAGATGTAAATGAAATTCCCTACGGTTAAGCATGCTTCGCCCATCTGTCTAGTTTTATAAAACCTATTTAAAGGAGAACAGCCTTAATCTTTTTGTGGCAGATCGCACGGGGCACTTTAATGTTTCATATACCGCGAGAAGTGTCCCTCAAAAAGAATATACTGTGGCTAAACTCTCGGATAAGGTTTCCCCAGATCTCTTGATCAATTTTAATTTAAGGAGCACCCTGTTCGACTTCAGAAAGATCTTAATAGTGTTGGTTTTAATTGAATTCTAGCCACTATAATTCCAAGACTTTTTAGCGATTTTTATACATTCTCTTTTACGTCTATCCGCCCATTATATACCTTACCGATTCTTTTGGCCTTACGGGGCACAGCGTTCATGTGAAATCTTACCGCACATCTAACAAGCCCTTGGAAATCAGACATCTATGGTAAGAAATAATGCATAAATTGATTTCTATTTATCAGGCTTAATATAATCTCCATAGAAGTCCAGATAAACTTTATTTAAGTATATATACTTACATGCTGTATTAGAATGGATGAAAATTATAATCTTTCTTTAATTGTCATAGTAAATGAACAAATCGAACTTTCCAATTTATTTGAAAGAGCTAAGAAGGTCGGCACCTATGATTTGAAATTAATGCCGCCTCAGAATAGCATAACGTTACAACAATTTACTTTGAGCATTGGTGGAATGACACCTAGCTTTGTACTTCATAACGCTGTGTCAGGGAAGGATCTTATCGTTTTTAATATGAACTACGGGAATAACATAATAAGAGGTGTTTTTCAGATTCAGCTTCTTGGCATCAAAGGGCTAGATTCTGGAAACTCAACTTTTGAAGCTCTCAGAGACTTTGTAAAACAGTTGAATTATTCAAGCGTATTCGCTTATGAGATAGGGATTAATCTAACAATCGACCACAATGAGTATCCCTTGTTTGAAATGATAAAGGGCTTGAAGACTATGAAATCACCTCGATACAAGGCCATTAAGCTTTTGGACGAAAAGAATCCCGGAAAGGATCTTAGAGAAGAGTACATATCCGATATAAGTTTAGAACAACTAATAAATCAACCAAAGAAGTCAACGATTAGTGCTATTTATCGCACAAAGGAGTTTGATTCAAATGCTCTCCAAGATACAGTAAGTGATATTGAAAAGGTAATTGAATTAGTGAGGTCATAAAGATGTCAACTTATGAACCAAGCATTTTTCAAATTGATCGACTTGATCAAATGGATGTGTCTAAAACACTGTATTCTGCATCGACTGATCCTAGTGTCGATCTCCTAGAAATTCTACTATTGAATTTTACCGATCGTTATAATTATTTCATTATTAGGAAGTCAATGAATAATTTGCAAGTTGTTGAGTTGTTGAGTATACTGATTTACTGCAAATTAAAGCATTCAGATTTTGGCACACCTTTTGTCCAGACTGTTTTGTATGAAGATTCTGCTGAACTGGCCTATGTCAACATCGTCTTTGAAAACTGCAACTGGAGCGAATGGAAGTCCCTTGAAATAGAGCTTATGGAGTATCAATATACACTTAGGGGCATGGTGGCTATAACTTGCCTTTCGGGACTGAGAGAGTAGTGCTTCTAGATCCTTCAGAATGGCTAAAGAGTATTGATCTTAAAGCAAATGAAGAGGTAATGATAAGAAGACAGATTAGTGCCATGTATATGGCTGCATTCAATTTTTGGGCGTCCGCCGAGTACTACTTAAGAGGATTAGAAGGAAATGGCGTTTCAAAACAGCCAGATGATTTCAGGGAACAGGATTTTGACAAAGTGGCGATACATCTTAAAAAATTTAGGGAGATGCAGTACCTATCCGTTTCTAGAAACGCATGTGATCACAGACTAAAGAACCCAGCAAGTGGAGTAATGTTTACTCCCAATTCATCAAAGGAAGATGATATCTTAATTGATAACAGCAGACTGAATAGGTGTTACACTTGCTTACAGGAACTGGTTGACGCCATAAAAAACGAGTATATGGAAGATCAAACATAAAATCATTAATATTGAACTTTAACTCTGTCAATTTTGCACAATATATTTTCAATTTCCCTATTGTTTTCGGGTTCTAATGTAAAGATTCATTTATGTTGATATTACCCCCTACATAATATGACAAACAGCAGGAGAAGAAGGTAATACCCTGTATGAGTACTGGGGGCAATGGTCTAAGAGCGCGCTCGTGATGCATTATCATATATATGGCTTAGTGAAAGAAAGGGATATCCTCAAGCATTATTTACCCGAGAACTTGATAAGACATCTTGAAAGGATTAACATGTTGAGGATAGGTGACGAATGGAAGCTGTCGGAGATACCCAGGAAATCAAAGGTGATCATCGAAAAGTTTGGTTTACCTATTATGCAAAATAAGGGAGTTAGAATTTAATGTCTTTTGGGTTAAGAATTATATATCATTAAGGATCTTTAAACCTACATTCCGCACTTTTCAATAGCAGATTTTTGAATTATTGATCCCGCCAGAATGCTTCCTCCGTGATATCAAGAAGCCACAATATACGTTTCTGCATCTCCGTCAGATCTGTATGTATTTTCTTTATCTCCCTTCCATCTATGAGTATGTGGTTTAGCATGATGTTGTCAAACATTGAAAGTATCCTGTATGCTGTGGGAGAAGAGCATTCCCTCCCCTCCGGGTATATGGGAATGCTGGCAATGTCCCTTTTCTCCATGTTGATCCTCATATCCCTTTCAATAAGCGCCTGTATGGTCATTGCGATGAAATACAGGAAAAGGAAAGCCTCTATCCTCTCCACATTCTTGAAGAGGACAGGCATCACATTATATTCAGTTTTAAGCTGTTCATGCCTCTTCTCAAGCATGGGCTGATGCTTGTATTTTATCAGTATGTCAGAAGCTTCAATATCACTGCAGTTTGTGATCAGTGGGAATGTTCCGTCGGACCTTGAGTCCTTCTCTATTGCATCTGTCATAAGCTTCCAGGATACCTGGTACCTTGTCTCTATGGTTTTTGTGTATTTTGTTTCCGGAGAAGGCCTGCCTCTTCCGGATTTCCTGAACCTTTCCTTGCTTGTCTCCTTTATCTGGTATGTGATGTAGGGAATACCGGCTATCGCCTCCTCCACCCTCTTAATTATCCTTGCCTTCTTCATGCGCCTCCTGTTGAGGGTTGCATGCAGCGAATCCAGCCTTGATACTGCATCCCTTATGGATTTATCCCTTATGCCCGAATCGAGATCCTCCTTCTGTGAACTCCATGCCCATATGATCCTGAATCCTTCAGCTGACGGTATTGGAGAATCAAACACCCTGAATTCAATCTCCTTTGATCTGAGCCCTCTAATTTTGGACAGTTTTTCCGCCGTTTTATGAGACATTTTCGTTCATCCTCCTTCTCTTCTCCATTCTGTTCTTCAATATTCTCTCCTTCTTCCTTTTACGCTCCTCCAGGAAATCCCTCCTGAAATTCTTATCTCCGATCCATCTCTTTTCAAATTCATCCGGAGGGAGGAATGATATCGAGGAATGTGGCCTTACCGTATTGTAATCGTTGAATGCGTATTCAATCAATTTCTCTGCATCCTCGAATGTTTCTAGATCGTTAGGCCATATGTAATCTGTCTTGAGAGAGTTGTGGAATGATTCTATATCGCCGTTATCTTCAGGCGTATGTTTCTGGATATATTCCGGTCGTATTCCAAGAATCTTCACTGTGTTCTTGAATGTCTCGGATAGTAGGGTAAAGATCTGGATTTCTCCAGACCCTTCCACATCAAACCGTACGGTCGGTTTTCCCGAATACGGCTTTCCGGTGTGCTTCAC
The DNA here is from genome assembly GCA_021819225.1 of Thermoplasmata archaeon. Next base: position 23 of record JAKARU010000057.1, on the reverse strand, counting down.
CGTGCGGCATTATGGATATAGGA
>JAKARU010000056.1 GCA_021819225.1 Thermoplasmata archaeon | reverse complement strand
TCCGATCTATCCTTGCTTGCAAATTGGCCCTGAAATTTAGAAAGGATCTTTTCCGCTGAATCAAAGTATTCCTCCTTTATGAGGGCCTTGATCACAGGAATAGAGGAATCAACATCCATCAGGCTGCCGAATTCATGATACAACCTTACGACTTCCTCATCATAGCCGTATTTAACAAGGTTTGCGGTTAGAGTGTAAAAAATTCGTCTCTTCCTCTCAAGGGATTCCTTCGATTTGAAATATTTAATGGCATTTTCGTGTGCCTCTTCAAATTTTCCATATTCGCACAGAAGATCTATGGTATATGCAAGAGCCTTCCCTGTCTGGACCTTTTCTTTTATAGTGCGCCTGAGGATTGAGAGTGCCCCTTCAATGTCCCTTTCATCAATCAGGAGACCTGCAATTTTAATGGCAAGCTCCTCAGAAGGATGCTGGGAAAACACTTCCAGAAGTGCCTTCCTGATGTACCGGTTGTTCCAGTAATCTTCCAGTATGATTTCAAAGCCTTTTACATCACTTTCTTTTCTCAGATCAAGTTTCCGTATAATCCTTACCAGCTCGTCTGGCTTGTTGGATTCTGCATATACCTTTACCTCATATGGTGTTGAGATCTTCAAGTTAACCGTGTATTTTAATGCCTGATCGAATTTCTTTTCCTTGATGAGGGCATCGATCAAACCCTTGCATCTTTCAATACTTGAGCCCGATTCCATTGCTTTTTCATAATAATATATTGCCGATGAATAGTCTGATATAGACAGGAAGAAGTCACCGAATATCGCATAATTTTCTGCGGGAAGCAGGTCATTATGCACCTTTGATACAAGTGTTTCCATTTCATCAATCATATTCAGTGCCTTCAATCTCAGGGCATATTTCATCACATCTTCACTGTTTCTGAGCGGATCTTCAAATATGATCCTGTCAATTTCGACTGCCTCCTCCTGTTTGTTCTTGCTCTCGGAAATATCCCGGAGCAGCCTTAAGCTTGAAATTGATTTTAATGAACTGTATTCGATCATATCCACAATGTTTCCTATAACATCTTCATCTGATGACATGATCCTTTCTTCAATTGGCCCAAAATCAACAAGATACAACCCACCATTCCTGCTTATTGTTTCGAGTATTTTTACAATTTCGTTTATTGAAAGCTGAACATTGAATTTTCTAAGATACTGTGCCACAATTATGTTTGAGCCGAACTCATTTTTTGCGTTTTCAATATATTTTTTTGCATCCTTATCGTTCCCTTCCCTTTCCGATATTAAGCTCCTGTAATAATTCACGAAGGGATCGTTGTTCCACTCATATTTTGCTAACAGGGATTTTGATCTGTCAAGATTTCCAGATATAATATTATGCGCAACGGATGGGTAGATGAATTCCGGTAAATCCTCATCGTTTGAAGTGCCGTCAAGTATGGACTTTACCCTTCTTTCCATTTCTGAGCCGGGAGGAGTGCCAGAAGAGGTTCCATCTTCATATACAAGTTCCAGAACTCCGATGATATCGCTCTTCATAACCCCTTTGAGAATCTGAAATTCCTTTCGATCAAGGGAATTGTTGAAGAGAATTCCCCTGATCACCCTGTATAAAGACTGGATTTTATCCGGATCGTTTCCAATCGAGTGAGAGAGATCAGCAAAGGTTTTATCGCTCCTGCAACCTGTCAATATAGTAGAGAAAACATCATATTCCATGTTTTCTATCCCTGAGGCCTTGATTTCATTTCCAGCGGATTCTATCTGGCCATTCTTAAGAAGTGCTTTGATGTATATGTTCCGAAACTCATTATCGTCCCTTACACTCACATCTGATTTGAAAAGGGATATCACTTCACCATAATTACCTGAGACTGTGAGTTTTCGTGCGAAATCCTTTATAAATTTGGTGTCGTATGGGTTTGCCTGGATATACTTTTTGGCAGAGATTATAAATTCATTGCCCTTTCCGGTATCCTTTCTCAACAGAGCCTTTATTTTAAGAATTTCCGGATCGTTCAGGTTGTCCATTGGTATTTTTTCAGCAACCTTCTCAGCCTTTGCATTATTCCCAGATAATAGAAGAAATTTAACCTCCCAGATTTTGATTGGGATTTTATCTGAGAGTTTATGATCCAGATTGTCAATTAGGGTAAGAGGATAAGAATAAGAATTGATATTATATGCAGAGGCAAAGAACACAGATAGATTTTCCTCATTCTTTTCGATTGTGGCCTCATTTTTAGTGAAAATGTCCACTACATCCTCATCCCTTCCAAGTATTCCCATTGCCTTCATTCGCAACTCCATGGCCACCTGGTTTCCGGGAGACAGCGAAAGTATACGTGTTGAGAGACTTATCACATCATCATACAATCCAGATTCAAAGCATAACTTCAGGATTCTTTCAAGAAGGATTTCATCCTTTACCGCATTGAAGTCCAGGGATTGGAGGTTAACCTTCAAAACCTGCAATTTCTGGCTATTCAAAAGCGTTTCCATGTAAAGTATAGCCGATTCAATGTCATCTGGGTTTATTGTGGAAAGAATCGCCATGAATTCCTCAACATATTTCTCCTTCCCACTTTTCTTCAGATTTTCCACAACTATTTTTGTAAAAACAGGAGTTGAATGTTCAGCATACTTCTGGTAAATCATTCCACTGTAAATTCCATTTCTTGATAAAAAAAGCGTGGCATAATCCCACATTTCAGATGCCTTTGCCATTGCTTCGACCTGCTCTATTATCTTAGGGGCTTCAGATATTAGGTAATCACTTCGCAGGAAAGACTTGATTTCATCCATATTGCCGGAATTAACAAGGGATGTGGTGAAGAAAAGCTGAAAATTAACATTCTCCTGTTTTAAATCATATAACCGTCCCCAGATTTTATAATCGCTCTGATTCCCGACCTTCCAGAGATCTCTGGATAATGCTTCTATCTTTCCTTCTATCTCTGAATCCTTCTTAAAGAGTGCCCTACCTTCAACTGTATCCAGAATATCCAGAAGCATCTTGAAACTTGACTCCTTCCTGGCTGATTCCTTTGAAGAAAGATATAACTCAATCTTGTCATTAACTCTGTTTCTTACATCATCAAGACTTGTGGAAGGCATAAAGATATGATTAAGAAATATGTATATAAGTTTGCGATTCTATTATCACTCTTCATCCAGAAGGTATTTTTCCCTCAGGGTTCCATACTCCATAGCGTTTTTTCTTGCCATTTCTCTGTAAGAAGAGTCGTTTCTTATTACTTTGCCTGGCACACCCACTACTAGGCTGTTTTCTGGAACTACCTGGTTTTCCAGTACCAGAGTTCCTGCTCCCACAACAGATCCGCTTCCAATTTTAGCTCCGTTCATTATTATTGCCCCCATTCCTATAATGCATTCATCATCAATCGTACACCCATGAATGACTGCATTATGCCCAACTGATACAAGATTGCCTATTTTGACTGGAAAGCCAGGATCCACGTGAAGGGTGCAATTATCCTGTATGTTGCTGTCATTTCCAATTACGATTTTATCCAGATCTGCCCTAATTGAGGCAAAATCAAATATGCTTGCTCTTTCTCCAATTTCAATTTGGCCCCTCAGAGAGCATTTCTTTGAAATAAAAGTGTCCTTCCCAATTACCACATTTTTGGATTCCATTGGTGATCAGTTTTGTAAATTTAATAAATTTTCCCGAATGGTTGTGTAAAATTAATAAACCTGACTTTAATAGGGAGCAAACGTGATTCCATATGGCGCGAATGCATACTAGAAAAAGAGGAAGATCAGGATCAAGAAACACATACTACGGAGTTGGGCATGAGTGGGTCCAGCAAAGTCCCAAGGAGATAGAAGACATAGTCATACAGTTAAGAAAAGAGGGTCTTACAGCATCACAGATCGGGATTAGACTGAGGGACTCCTATGGGGTACCAAAACTCAGATATGTAAATCATAAGAAAATAGGTGATGTGCTTGCGGAAAACAATCTGAAGCCGGACGTACCTGAAGATTTGATGTCCCTCATAACAAAATACAAAAGAGTCACAAAGCACATGGAACTAAATAAAAAGGATTTGAACAACGGCAGGAAGAGAAACCTAATAATGGCCAAGATGTTAAGACTTGTAAGATATTATAAGGAAAATGGCTATCTTGCAAGAGAATGGGAACTCAATAAAGTATTATGAGCACCCAACTGGAGCACATTTTAACCCCTGATTTTTTAGAAATCCTGAAGAAAGGTCAGTCTTTCTTTCAATCATTTGATTATTTCAGGATACTTGTACATTATGATGGCGATGGGACCAGTTCCGCTATAATACTGACAAGACTTATGCAGAGATATAATAAGAAATTTCATCTTGGATTTATCAGGGAACTTTCGGAGGATGGCTTTTCGAAGAGATATTTAGAGGAAAGGAGCATACCTACGATTTTTGTTGACTGTGGATCGGATCAGTTAAGATTCCTCCCGGAGGATACCAGCAACGTTATGGTTCTGGACCATCACTTTTATTCTACATCTCCTGAATGGGCAATTAACATTAATGCCAGAGATTATAACATCGATGGTACCCGCGAAGCATGTGGCGCTACCATGGCATTCATCTTCGCGGCATTCATTGATGATAAAAATGCAGAAGATCTACTTCCTTTCATGATTTCAGGGTGTATTTCAGATAAACAGGACATGGGCGGGTTTAGGGGCGTCAATAAAAAATTGATTGAGGTTTATGGAAAAAACATTGAGAAGAAACGTGGGCTTAATCTGCACGGCGAAAGTGTAAGGGATTCCATAGTATTTTCTCTCGATCCATTTTTCAAGGATCTGTCCGGATCGAATAATTCCGTAAACACCCTTCTAAACGACCTCGGTATTGATGGGGATAAGAAATTAAATGCCCTGACAGGCGAAGAGACTCGAAGACTGGGACTGTATCTGTCTTATAAGCTAGCGTCACAGGGATGTCAGAGTGAAGCCATGTCATATCTTGAGACTGATGAATATTACTTTGAAAATGGATTTGCATCTAACGAACTTTCATTAATCATTGATGCAAATGGAAAAAATGGAGAAAATGCAACACCTGTTGAGTATTTCCTAGGTAATAATTCCCTGAAGAATGCGCTTATAGAAAACAAGAAAATATACCAGACAAGACTCATCGACTATGTGATGAGATCCTATAAATCGATGGAAATTGAGAAAAATTTACAATTTTTCTATGCACCTGGATCCGAGATGGCAGGGGCAATATCTGGAATCCTGATGCTGTATTTGGCTGATCAAACACGACCCATTATAGGCTTCAATGCTGGAGAAACCTTTACACTCATTTCATCAAGAGGAACAAGGAAAATGGTTGAAAAAGGGTTGAATCTATCCAAGGTGATGAAGGAATGTACAGCCGAAGTTGGAGGTAGTGGGGGAGGGCATGATATCGCTGCAGGTGGAAGCATACCAAGAGGCACAGAAAGGCAATTTATCGAAATTGCAGATAAAATGATTGGAAAACAGCTTGAAGATATAGAAAAATATTAAAAGTATTAAGTGTTGATATCTTGAATGGGGAAGATTGGAGTATATTCAAGGAATCCAAGATTCTATTATAAGGTAATCCAGATCCTGCGTGATTGGGAGGTTCCGTTTTTTTCGATAGATGACCCATATAAAATTACAGGCGAAATTACCGTCATAATTAGCCATAAGGATGATATCAGGTTCAATGAAAGGCAAATATTCGAAGAAAATGCATTATCAGCAGTGAGAAAATCTATTCCAAAACTTATGGGAAAGGATAATTTTAG
>JAKARU010000055.1 GCA_021819225.1 Thermoplasmata archaeon | reverse complement strand
TCTGCCTCATTGGGATGCGGGTATGAGACATCTATCTTGTTCCCATATTCCCCAAACTTCCTGGCATCTTCTTCAGAAGAAAACTCAACCTGGATAATATCACCTTTCAGGTTGCTTTTAAGTTCATCAGATGTACCGGTAACGATTATCTTTCCATGATCTATAATTGAAATAAGGTCCGCAAGTGAGTCAACCTCCTCCAGATAATGGGAGGTTAGAATTATTGTAACACCCAGATCATCCCTGATTTTTCTGATATAGTCCCACATCTTTGTCCTTGTCTGCACGTCAAGTCCAAGTGTTGGCTCATCAAGGAAAAGTACCTGTGGACTATGTACCAGCCCCACGACAAGTTCAAGCCTCTTCCTCATTCCTCCGGAATAGGAACTTACATACTTGTTTCCAAATTCTGAGAGGTCTACAAGGCTCAGGAGCTCTTCCGCCTTGCTTCTGGCCTCCTTCCGCGGGATATCATAGAATCTGGCGACCATTTCAATATTTTCTATTCCCTTTAGGTCCTCGTCAGTGGTCAAGTCCTGAGGAACCACACCTATCACCCTTCTGACATTCATTGAATCCTTGACAATATCATATCCCAGTATTGTTGCAGTTCCGGAAGTAGGCTTTATTGATGTGGATAGCATCTTGATTGTTGTGCTCTTACCCGCTCCATTTGGACCAAGAAAACCATATATCTGTCCCTTCATTATCTTTAGATTAATTCCCTGAACAGCCTTGATTCCACCGGGATATGTTTTAACAAGATCCTTCGTTTCCACGATTATTTCATTACTTTCCATTGTTATATTCCTCCAACAGTTTCCTGCACTCATCTACAAGATTCCCCAATTGTGACTTAGTTACCAACCCGGATCTGAGCCCTTCGATCAAATACCGAAGATTACCAGCAGTTCCCTGTATTATGTCATCTTCCTCTTCCCTGTCGTTAAAATTTTCCAGGATGTCATTCATGCCGTCCCTTGTTTCCTTTCCCTTGCCCGTCATTTCATACCTGCCATCCTCATTCTTTTCTACCAGATCATTTCTCTCGAGAGAGGCCAGAGCAGGATAAATGCTCCCTGGACTTGGTCTCCAGTGACCTCCACTCCTCTTCTCCATTTCCCTGATTATTTCTGTGCCATTCATGGGCTGAGAGGATAGAAGTTTAAGAATCCAGAATTTAAGCATTCCTCCGCGCATTCTTGCGAAATCGGAAAGCGATAATAAACTTTTGGTTCATTAATTCAGGATTTAATCTTGCTTTGAGTGGAATCTGCATGTTCTCAAAATGAAGATAATCATTTTTTCGGGTTCTCCCAGTTATAATTGGAATTTTCCGTCTTCGGATTTGCTGAAATCCTGGAAATCACTCCTTTCATCGTTACTCTCATTAGACAGACAAAGAAATCATGGAATCTTCAGTAAGCACAGCCTTTGATCATGCTGACCCTTTTACAGAATGAAAATCAATATGATGCATACCTCTGTCACTTCCTTTGAAAGGATCGTGTTTTCCCTTCTGCGATATATTTCCATAAATCCCTCTTGTTCGCCTTTATTTAATGCATTCTTGCAGTCTTGAGATCGAATGTTTTCAATGCCACATACTCTTCACTGTATTTATCAGTGAGGTTTGCTAGTTAATGAAACCACATATAATTCGCTGAGTAAATAAATTACAGGATTCGTTAGTGATGTGCTCTGGTATGATTCAACGGTGAGTGATGGAGTCATGTCGAGGTATTTCCCTTTGAAGCATTGGAAATGCTTCTTATCAGATTGTCAAACACAAGATAGTTGACCCCTGGGCCGAGAAATAAAATGACTATGGGTGGATTTTTGAGGACATAACGATTCAATAATCTTGATAATAAATAGAAGAAACAGTCATGATCTCCAGAAAGTCTCCCCTGAATCACCACTTATACATTCCTTTGAGTTTCTCATCGGCCTTCTGGACAACTGTTTCTATGAGTTTCCTTTTAACAGGGTCCATATCGTCCAGCTGCTTCCTGAAGTCCTCATCAGAGATATCCCCACGAATTTTTGCTTCGATGAGATTGGAAGACCTCTGGTCCAGAATATTATCTCTCTGAATGCCTTGAACCATGCCATTTGAATCTGACGTTAATCTCAGGGATGATATTCTTGAAATTTTCACAAACCTGTGGTTGAATCCATAACTTGAAACTATGATGGAAAATGCGATTAAGCCTATTGCCTGTGGAATTAGAAAAACCAGGAAATTCCCATCGGTGAACCATGCAGGGACTAAGATGTATACAACATAAATGCTAAATAATTCTAAACTCAGGATGATTAAGCCAACCCTGAGTACAGAGACAAATTTCTTCCTGCGAAGCGTGCTGGTTCTCGAAGGTAGAGTTAGCAGGAGTATTGCAAGAGCAATTGCAGGAAATGCCAAAAAACCTGAAAATAGGAGGATGAGGCTGAATTTGATGATGTTGATTGATGCAAGTAATATAATTGCTAATTCGAAGGTAATTACGATCCCAATATCAATAAGTGCTGTAATCCATCGCCTTCCTTCTGATCCCTTATGGCTTTTATCGTTGGAAAAGGAAATTAAATCCCGATCATTTTCCCCATCCATAATCTACCCCTCCTTATTAGGCCTTTTTCCGGAAAGGACCGTGCCACCTGCAAGATGATGTTTCAGGTCATTCCGCAATTCCTCGTTATTTCCCGTAAGAAGATTCAGGATTTCCTCAACTTTCAGATTCCCATTCCTGCTATTCATCAAGTCCTGAGCCAGAATAAGGATGCCATCCTTCACTATCGCCTGGAAAAATTCATCCCATGATAAACTGTATTCATATGCAAAATCGAATCTTGTTTTCAGCCACTTCAATTTTTCATATGTTCCTGATTCTATTTTAAGCCCCACCTTGGTCATATTGACATGATCAAATTACACTATATAAAAATTTACATTACTCTACATTACTATACATATATAGGAATTGAATCCGTAAATCTTCTTTTTTGCAGTGTTCCCCAGAGAACAGGGAGAAATACTTCTCTGTTTCCCTCACGAAAAATGCATTTCCATCACCCTCACTTTCCCTTATTGAAAAACTTATCTTCGGTGATGCCCGGACTCATCAGATTACTGACACATTATGCGAAAAATGACCTGAACTGCCAGATCGTAAATATGACTCCAAACAAAGTCCCTATGATTATGTAAAAAATGAAGAACCTGTCCTTCTTGATATAGCTTGCATATGGGAAAAGCGCAGGGAAAGCCGGCAGGAGAAGCCTTGGAATTGAAAATTCAGGTACACCTACAACAAACATCAGGGGGATTTCGATTGAGAGGCAGTACAATGTTAAAAAAAATCTATGTGTATATTCGCTTCTCGAAAGAAGATATGTACCTACGAAGAAAATCGACATAAATGCATAATTTCTTACTAGAAAAATAATGGAGGGGATGCCGTAATGGAGATATGACGACATGATGCTCCCTTCCTGGATAATGGGAGTCCCGAAGAAAACTCCCCAGTATTTCTTTTCAATTGTGAAATACATGAATGGAGAACCGTCATAGTGCCAGAAAAGAAGAACTGCTATGATTCCAACAGTTGCGGGAAAAATAAATGTCCACCAGCGCTTCAGCCTGAATGCGAATGTTGGGAGAGCGTAAGCAAGATTTAAAAAAGTTGCGAGGGCAATCGAGAAAGATCCCAGTGCTATAAGATCTGTGCTTTCCATGGATATTGCAAGAAAAAGCAATGCTATATCATCAGAATATGGGATTGTGGAGAACAGCAAAAAAACAGGAAAGAGACCTACCAGTATTGCGATTTTATAGCCTTTTTTCATATACAAATAGATGACAAATGCTTCTCCGAAGATGTTTGCAACAACAATGGAGGAAACTATGAACCAGAAATTCCCCCTTGGCAGTATCAGGTCAAAAACCCTTATAAACGCTGGAAATACAGGGCTGAAAGCCTGTGAAGGCAGTGTGCAATATCCGTATTCTGCGATTCCAACGTAATAAGTGCTGTCCCAGTAATTCATTCCCTGTATTATCCTGTACCCGAAGAGATAAAGGAGAGTAATAAAAATAAAGAGTTTTCCAAGATTGTATGAGACAAATGTATAGAAAAATTCCTTCCTTTTAGTGATTTTTTCAAAATACAGGATAGATCACGCTTGATAGGTAACATAATTATAATTTTTTTGTCCTGATCTGAAAAGAAACAGGTAACAATGAAAACTTTATTTAATTCATTTTATATGCATTTATGTGCGAATGAAGATCAGCAAAATGGTCAGCCTGATGGCATTTGCTATTCTTGCTGCTTTCCTTGTCATATCGGCATCTTCTGTGTATATCACGACAGAGAATGATCTTAAAAGTATAGAGATGGCATTCGAAGATCTGAGAATAACAAATGGTACCGTGTTTGTGCAGGCCAGGCTGAATGGGTCAAATTCTGGCTTCCTGCCATCTCATGTAGATATCATGAACAATGTTTTAACAATAAACCCTGAGGCCTCAATGAGCCGGAATGTTTCCCTGCCATTAAATTTGACAAAGATGAAGGTTGATGGATGGTCATTTCATTCCATAGAATATATATTCGTCGCGGTGGTATCCGAGTTTCTATCAGGAATGAACATGAGCTCGGACAGCCAGAACATATCGACTTTAATACCCCCATTCTTCACAGAAGCAAAGCTTCTGAAGACAAATAACAGTGGAGGATATGAACTCATGATGTCTGGAGTGATCCCAATCATTGCGACATTACTGAAAGTTTCACTTTATGCAGGGAACGTTTTCCTTGGAAATTTATCAACAAATGGAACAGGAGAATTCTTCTCGGGTACAGTTAGCCTCATAGGTGACCTTACAAATTCAACCCTCGCATCCAGTTCAGATAACCTCTCATTCCGGTTCCTGGGAAATACCTGGAACATACCCTCAGTTTGATCCTTCACCGATAACCTGTATTATTTCTGAAATCTCTTTTACTGTCAGATCCTGAATTTTTATGTCTTTCCTGAAACCGTGGGTAACCAGTACCGATAGCATTCCCATCGCCCTCGCAGGAATTATATCATTGATTGAATCTCCGACAACCATTATCTCGCCCGGATCAATACCCATTATCTCTGACGCTTTCTCATAGGCTTCTGTATCGGGTTTTCCAGTCTCCACATCATCAACAGTTATTACCTTCCCGGGAGATACTGGAATCAGATCAACAAAGGAACGTCTTGCGGATGTCACTATGATCCATTTCACATTCATGCTTTCAAGTTTGCCCAGGGTCGGTATCACGTCTGGGAAGAAGCCCACCTCCGCGATTCTTTCCCTGAATATCCTCTCCTCGTCAGTTTCAACCTTCTCAGGTGAATCAGAAAAAATTGAGGCAAGAGATATACCGGGAAGTCCTATCAATGGCTCAATATCACATTTATCCACGTTTGCCCCATTCATGTATAGGGCCCTGTGCCATGAATCGACTCTCAGAGAGAAAGAATCAATTAGAGTCCCGTCAAGATCGAATATTATGCCTTTAATGCTTCTCTTCATAGGACCTGCCTCCCCCTGAATTTTTTATCATCCATGTATACATATATTCCCTTCCCGCATACGCTGCAGTCAGGTCTTCTTTTCACATCAAACTGATCCATTGTGAATCCATTGAAGTTAAAGATATACAATTTCCCATCCTCTTCCCCGCCTTTCAATATTTTATCAGCAAAGCCCGCAATTGACGCTGAGGTTATCTGGGGAACGTATGGCAGGACACCGTCATTATGGCAGTTCAGCGGGTTCAGGACA
>JAKARU010000054.1 GCA_021819225.1 Thermoplasmata archaeon | reverse complement strand
GAGGTAGATAACCGGATCGTTGGCATGGGCTGGATTTCTTCATTCTTGAAGGTAGCAAGATTGCATAGCCTGTATGTTGAACCTGGATACAGGCATATTTCCATCGGAAAGGATCTATTGATATCCAGGTTGTATTATGCAGTTCAATGGGGCATGAATGCGGTCACATCAGAAATTCCTGAGCAAAGTATCTATTCACAGAAAATAGCAACTGACCAGGGCTTTAAAATAGAAGGCATTCTGTATAACTACCGGCGATCATAATATACAGAGTAAACCTTTAATTCCTTGGCGCCCCACAGTAAGGACACTTCTCTGCCGTAGAGTCAATGAGTGCACCACAGTACTGACATTTGACCTTAACGACTTCCTTTATCACAACCTGTTCTGTTTCCTTGGATTCAGGGTTTAAGTGTATATCAGTTTTGTTTTTATCTTCGTTGTTTTCAGTCATTCTTAAATTACCTCCAATGGTGGAATGTTTCTTTATCTTATTTTTATTTCCCTTATTGACAGCCAATGCTATTATTACTATTACTGCAAGAATGAATACCAGAACTAAAGCAAGTTCCAAATATGGAAAGGGTGCCGATTTCTGGTTATTCACTGTTATTGGAGAGATGCTGACACCATAGCTTGAATCCTTTACATACAGGGTATTCGTACAGGTGAATCCATCTCCATGTCCGTTTGAATCTACCTCCTTGTAATTATAAGCGACTATGAATCCGGAAGATTTATCATAATAGGCGTTCCAGGTATAGGTTGCATTGAAGATACCAAAGGAATCGTTCCTTACATACGTCCCGTTTCCCTGTAGATATATAGTCGTAATATCGCCATTAGTTCCACCAGGTGAATAAGTGTAATCAGTGGAGACAACTTTCATTTCAGTGTTCAGGACTTCTTTTTCTCCATTGACAGGAATGGACACATTTGTATAAAACCAAACATGTGGATTTACGTAACCTGTTTCGTTATCCGTCCCATATGTATAACTGCAGTTTTTGCTAGAAAATGTGAAATTTCCCCTGGCCATCTGGTTATTAAAATAATTGTAATCACTCGATCTCACTGCACAAGAATAATTATAATCCATTGATACTCTCTGCTCCTGTAGCAACTGAGTAACCGATTCTGTCCCATTTACCCATGCATTACAGTAATAGCCACTGTAATTTCCCTTGCCATCATTTACCTGGATATATTCATCATAATTGAAAAATGCCCCCTTTTGCGGTTCAGTCTGCACATGTGCAACTGGAAGAACCAAACTTATGAATGCAATAAGGATAAACGCTGAAATAATGTGTGTTCGAATCATCCTGAAAATCCACCAACTGAGTGTATATGTGCTGGATGAACTCCACCTATACCACTGAATGTGGAATAGTAGCAACCCTGTACCATCAGCATTGGCAAAAAGAATGGGAACAGGAATGGGGAAGGCATATAGTAGAAATGATAGGGCGTATTTGTAACGGTTGCCTTTGAGTCTACGTTAGTAATCAGCTCATTCCTTATTCCATGCACCAGGCTCACTGCAGCTGCCATTATTTCTGATCTTTCAAATCCTGCAACATTATTTTCAAGAATGTTATATGCCTTTGAAAGAAGATCTAGCGTCTCGTTTGATTCCATGACAGGTACTGTGGCCACAACCGTAGAGGCTACCAGCGGATACTCCAGATAGTTTTTAATTGCATCAATTATCACCGAGAGTTTATCCTTTATTTCATCGGGCTGTAATTCTGATATGGCAACATACGCAGAGGACAATTCCATATCTTCCGATTCATCATAGCCCCACTGTGAAAAAATTGCCTTCATTTTCACAAATTTATCTCTGGTATCGTTTACATCCTTGTTGATTGAAGCCATGATTGCAGCAGACTCATATGAAGGCGTTATTTTTCTGAACTCATCCAGATTATCAAATGGATATGTTCCATCATATCGCCTGGATAAATAGATTATTGCTGCGACTGCTGTTGCCGATTCTCTGGGAATATGGCTCTCATGTCTTACTTTTTTGAACACTTCCGTGAACTCATCAATGTCGGATGCGACATCCTTTCCTGATCCCGTCAGTATTTCAGTAGCCATCAGTCGGTTCTCCACGTTTTTTGTGAAAGAGCCCATATTTTCATAGACAGTGTGAAACTTATTCTCCATAACTGCAATATCATCCCTGAATTTAGCGAGACCAATTGCTGTGCTCAGAAGCGTTGATTTCTGCTCAACGTCGGGAATAGTGCCTTCAAGATATTCATAATAAATCTTGGCTGTCTTGACTATATCATTAAGCTGGTTCATTGTTGTTGATATGTCCTTTTCATAATTCGTAAAATCCTCGTCAGAGAATCTATACAATCTTAATGCAAGATCGTGGACACACAATTTACCCTTGTCTGTCAGAAATATGTACATCTGATTGTATGGAACAAGACTATTGAGGAGTGATTTCTTAGACATCAATTGATTAAGTCTGTCTTCCTCTGACTTTTCTGTCTTATATACATCCTGAACCTCTTTTTCCTGCTTCTGGACCTCTCCCTCAAGTTCCTCTTTCTTAGCTTTTTTCTCCAGATGGAACTTTATTGAATGCTCCTTCTGTTCTTCTTCTTCCAGTTCTGTTCTTTCTTTCTGAAATTCTTCCTTTTCAGTTGAAATCTGTCTGGATAACTCTTCCATTTGAGAGATCTCACTTTTCAATTCATCATAATCATCCTTGCTGTATATGTTCAGGTAATTCTGTTCCTTCAGATAGTTCAAGCTCTGTGTATCAATTGTTGTGTCCAGCTTTCCCATGGACGTTTCTTTCAGAAAGTTGTAAATATCAAGAGATTTAATCTATTTCACCTTATTTAGCATTGTAAAACTGCTATTTAAATTATCATTTTTTAGGTCATTTCTAATTATAAGGTCAACTCTTCCATTGTTTTCATCCAGTTCTATGTATTTGTCATTTTCTGTTGCCCTCTCAAGAATTGTTTGCAACTGTGTTCTTCTCTCTATGGGCGTACCGAATCTCCTGATCCTTTCCTCGTCAATTCTGGCATAGGCATACATCAGCTCATAGAGCGATCTATAAAATTGATCTGTTATGGTTTCCCTTATCTTTTCTTCCAGCACATACCTTCTCTCAACGCCTTCAAGATCAACAAAGAAGATTGTGCCATCACCTGAAAGAACTGCATCTTTGTCCAGCCAAACGTCAAAGAAATCAAGTCCTGAATAGATCCTGTCATCTTCTTTCTTAAGTGTTCTTGAAAACGCTGTAAGAGCTGCCAGTCCAGATTTCATGAAATTCACCATGAATTCCGTGGAAGTACTGTTATCCTTAATATTGAAAATTTCAAAGACCTTGTTGATATTATTTCCCACAGTACTTGAAGAATGAAAATACAGTCTTATGTTTGAAGGCAGCAACCTTAGTTCCTGAACTATGTCGCCATTATATTTTCTGTACCAGTAAAGTTCTCTTGTTCTTTCCTGGAGTTCTTTCTCCATTGATACTATTCCGATCAAGGGAGCTATCCTGAACCCGTTTATTGAGGTTGGATCAGCCATTTCAGAAGTATTCATTGCAATTCTGGCTAGTTCTAGACCCTGACCACCGTATGGGGAACCTCTGAGCCATGTTTCGCCGGTAATGAACCTGTTTCCACGATACCCGGAGCCTTCTATCTTCTTCCTGAACTCAGGATCATCCGTAAGATCACTCACATTATAAATGTTGAGTGGTTCTAGGGAATATGGATCAACCGTTGATCCAACACCCTTGATTGAAAGAAAGAAATCTGTCTGGTCGATGGTGCAAACAGGTCCAGGTCTTATGGCACCTCTATTATCATCTTCTACAAATGAGATTGGGGTCATATTCTTATACTGTTCAATACTTATTATTGACTCTGGTAAATAAAATCTGTCAATGTCACCAAGATCATAATTCAAAAATTTTTTGCTCCTTATTTTATACGAGGGTTCCTGGGGATACAGAATCAGCTCTTTTCCCAATATGTTCATGACTGATATGATGCTCGAATTGCTTAAAAATATTCCATAACCTTATCTTAAGCATTAACCACTGATGAATTATTTCATGAATTAACAATCGATGTTATGGTTTAGTGAATTCCTTTCAACAGCTTCTTTCAAAAAGTCTTAAATTGTGAGTAAATATAACCGCCTGAGAAATAAGAGCGGAGGTTGCCGAGCTAGGTCAAAGGCGGCAGACTCAAGATCTGCTTCCGTAGGGGTTCGCCGGTTCGAATCCGGCCCTCCGCATATCTGTAGACGGGTAATTGTGAAAGAATAATTTTACTGTCATCTCTGGATGAATTCTTCAATACATGCGAGCGAGAAGTCTCCTTTGTTGGAATGGGGAGGAGGTCACTTCCGATCTAGAGGAATTTTTTTTGGTTAACAGGGCTTGGACACAGAGCCGATAAGATGACCGTTAAGCAGTATTCATATTCAACGTTGTTCATGTTTTGCTGTCTTTGTGTACATTGAAATGGCTTGGAATTTTAAACTGATTGAGACATATTGCGGAGATAATATCACCGATGACAAGATTTCTAACAATTTTATCAACACTTTTCTCAATTTTGGTGAATTTAATCTAACTATGACTAATTATGGCAATAAAGGTTTAATATTTATATAAAATAGACGCGATACAACAGAACAAATCTCAATGAATAACTGCATCTCAGTAGAACTATTCATCAGGATTTTGTTTGGACTATGAGGTAATGAAAATGGATATGGAATGTAAGATGTGCGGTGGAAAAGTTATAGCACCTGATGATGCACTGAAGGGCGAGATTGTCAGCTGCGGGGATTGTGGACTGGACTATGAGATACAGGAGTTAGACGATGGAAACTTTTTCCTGAAAGTTGCAGAAAGTGTTAAAGAGGATTGGGGTGAATGAATCATTTCAATCCTGTTTTTCTTGGATCTCTTGTCCTTAGAAAAGTGAATGAAGCCTGCTGTTTTGAGTGAGGATATAGTAATTGAAAACAGCAGGCATTGTAGGAGCGTCTGGATATGTTGGTGGAGAGCTATTACGATTGCTTCTGATGCATAATGATATCCAGGTAAAGATAGCAACTTCCCAGCAACATTCTGGAGAGTTTGTTTTCAAGGTGCATCCAAACCTCAGGGGATTGACTGATCTGAGATTTTCTAACGAAACTCCGGAAGAGGCTGCATCAAAAGTGGACATTATTTTCATGGCTGTACCTCACGGTTCGTCCATCAAGCATGTTCCAGCAATGTCAGAGATGGGAACAAAAGTTGTAGATATGAGCGCTGATTTCAGGTTCAGGAATCCAGCAGACTACCCCATCTGGTACGGGTGGGAACATCCAGCTCCAGACTTGCTAACAAAATTTGTCTATGGAATGCCAGAACTTCACAGGAAAGAACTGAAATCAGCACATTTTATTTCTGTTCCCGGGTGCATAGCGAGTTCATCGATCTACAGCCTTGCACCACTGGCAAAGGCCGGTCTTATAAATGGTGTGATAATAGTTGATGCTAAAATAGGTTCCTCAGGTTCTGGCAATAAACCATCGATGGCGACTCATTTCTCGGAAAGGTACAATTCTGTCAGGATATACAGTCCCTCAGGCCACAGACACATTGGAGAAATTGAACAGGAACTTTCCATTGTTTCAGGTAACAGAATCACAGCCACCATGTCAGCTCACTCAGTTAACATGGTTAGGGGAATTTTAACAACAAGCAATATATTTGTTGAAGGAGAGTTAAAAAATCAGGACCTGTGGAAAGCATACCGATCCATGTATGGAGAGGA
>JAKARU010000053.1 GCA_021819225.1 Thermoplasmata archaeon | reverse complement strand
ATTATTAACTAGCAGCAAATAAATTAGTCTAATCTTGCTTAGTCTAAACACACTTAGACAAAACACCCGAATAAACTTTATAGGTTTTTTAGGCATAGTTTTGTGATGAAAGATACTGGAATACTTGAAAAAGAAGTGGCAGGATTCTATGTGGTCATTATATCTGCACTAACATGATGTTTCATTTGAGACAAACAAGGAAATGAAGCTCTCAGGAATCATGTAGAAGCAATAGAATCATTTATATGGTTCCTGAAAACCCCTATGGGCAAAATCCTTAGGATGTAAGAGAGGAATTAATACGGGATGCCTGAGCTTCCAGCATTGCCAGGAAGGATTTTATAGTAGCCATTTTCCATTCAAGATATAGTTTCGGCCATTAACCTCATAGCCACGTACGCTTGCAAACTCATCAGGAAAGAAGATTACGGTACCAATTCACAAAGAACTGGGCCTTAAATTTTGAGGATTGTAATCAATTTGGTGGTTAAAGGCAAAATGCTCTAATGACCTCCTCCATTTTTAGGATGGCCCTGGTAGGAAAGCTCAATATTCAGGAAAGAGGGGATATCAAACCCTGGGTAAAGTGACTTCCCTAGTGATGGTTTTTCCTGTTTCGGAAAACCGTGGAGGTTCCAGTGTCCCCAGTATATTGACCTACTTGCGCGTCCTCCTCAACACGAAATAGCTTCCCAGTGCGGCGACAACTACAATGGCACCTGCTGCCGCCCCAATATATATGAGACTGCTGCCAGGTTTCCCTGCTGAAACAAGGGAAATATTTTCAGAATAGATCTCACCAGCGTTGAGGGAAACATTGGCATATGCATTCCTGTATCCGGAATGCTCGAATTCAACCACGTATGATCCTGCTTCGAGGGATATATTGTAGCTTCCGTTGTACATTCCATAATTGACTCCATTAATTATGATGGAGGTCTCAGAAGGAGATAGAGTTCCATGAATATATGAAAAATGAAGATATTCAATGAAGACTGTTACATTGTAGCCTGAAAGTGTAAATGAACCGGAAGATATATTGCTGTAGTATAAGTTGGAGTTTTCAATGGTATAACTGAATGAAGTGCCGTTGTAAGCTGAGAGGGTGTAGGATGACGCAGTGACATTTATAACAGTTCCATTCAACTTGAATGCCCACTGGGTGCCCGAAGGCAGCCCAGTTTCCTTGAAAGTTACATTGAACTTGTGAGCATATGTTACGTTCTCCATAAATCCGCTCCCTGTATAATCCATCTCACCTGACTGCCCACCACCGCGGTATCCTGCTATTGTTCCAACTGAATAGGAGTAGTTCTGGTATGTTCCGTTCAGTATTGCAAATGAAATCACATCCTGCTTGCTTGTAACTGTTTTACCATTGAAAGTCACAGACCATGCCTGTCCCGGTAACAGGCCGCTGGCCCTGAATACTGCTTCTGGACGTGTCCATGGTTTCATGAGCGGATAATTATCTTTCACTGTTGCGTTGAGATAATATGGTGTATCTCCAATGCCATCGCTTCCTGGAATATTCTGACCTGGACCACGGTAATGATCCACGCCAGTATAATTTGACCAGTAATTTCCACCGGCAGGATATGACGCGTTGAATGAAACGCTGTAAAGGCCTGATATTTCACCCGCTACCGTGAAATTCTCAAAATTATTGTGGTAAAAGGTTGCATTTAAAAGCAGACCGATATCCAAGGCTTCATATTGATTCAGGAAGTAATTGCCGTAAACAGTTACATTGATTGCAAATTCCATGGATAGGGATGTGTTTACTCCTTCTACTGTATTGTTTGAAACAACCATGTTGTAAAGAAAGCCCAGAGAAAGGGCATAGGAATTGATTCCAAGGCCAGCATATCCTCTGCTCATGATATTATTGCCGTTTATCAGAGCATTTTTGAAATTCGAAATTCCGAGACCCTTGAATAAACCCCGTGATTTATAATCATATACTATTGAGTTGCGGGAAATCGAAATATTCGAATTTGAACTCCCACTAAATAACATCCCGTCAAATTTGATTCCATTTGATGTCATAAAATTGGAAGAAACGGTAAGATTCTTTACATTGTATTCGAAATACATACCAAACATCTGGCCGGTCTGGTTTCCCGTCAAGTTTATGCTGTTCCCCGTTACAGTTGAATTATAGACTCCTGAACCTTCATTAAAATCCCCGATGCCTGTGCTGGATTTGCTCGTGTTCAGATTCACAATATTACCGGAAACTGTCATTCCAGTGCCGGAGAATACTATTCCATTTGGTTCACTTCCGCTCATGCCAATACTGTTGCCAGAGATGGTCGTATTTGAACCAGCAAAATCAATTCCCATTCCAGATGAATTCAAGCTGACAATCCTGTTATTGCTGATACTGTCCATCTTAGACGCTTTTCCAATCTGGAATACATGGATAACACTGGAATTCCCCCCTTTGTTCACGTTAATGGAATTATTGTTAATATTGAAATTTGTAGACCCGATTATTATTGCAGAATTTGTTGTCATTGAAGAGTTTCTTGAATATACAATGGAATTTGAATCAATGCTGGAATTTATGCCACACGCTATAACTGGCATAGAATTTGATGAATTTACAATTTCCATGGAATTGCCTGTAAAATTAAAATTACCCAAAAACGATTCGGCAAGAGAATAGTTTGCTGGCAGGTTCTGGGCGTAAATATTATTGTCTCTCATTGAAAGATTGGCCTTAATTGCGAAGACAAAAACCCCCCCAAAACCACCATATGACGGTGATACAATTTTCAGACTATTGCCGTTGAACTGGTCCCCGGTTGAGCTCGTGGTACCAAGTACAGTGCCACCGAATCCTGCACCCAAAGACACATTTCTTGCGCTTATGGAGTTATTTGAAACTGTGGTGTAATTTTGTAATGATATGAATACTGCTGAGCCACCTGTTTTACTATTATTTTTCCCTATAATGGAGATTGACGAATCCTTCAGGGTTGAATTTGGTGAATTAAACAAAACCCCGTAAAGTCCCCCCGTATTCACCAATACATCATTATAAATGGAGATGTTATTGGAGTGATTACCTATCCCCAGGATGTTATCAGGCCCAATTTGTGCACCAGCTAAAATATCCCCGCTAGCTATCAGTGATCCTTTTCCCACTGATACCCTGGAGTCAGATATGTTGATTGCTGAGGTGTAATTTAAGATCTCAATTCCCTGGAAAGCGGCTGAGACATTGATATCAGTAAATTGATCCATCGATGTATTGACCAACATAACCGCAGATGAGGTATTGTTGTTTGACGTTACCGTGAGATCCGAAATTTTGACACCGCTTGCATTTGATACCGTAAGAGCAGGCAGAATTCCGTGGTCACCTGTAATTGTGTATCCGGCTCCATTCAAGGTGGATTTAGTTGCCTCAAACTTCAATGATCCCAGGATGTTACCAGAAAGTGTATACGAATGACCTGAAACAGATATGGGAGCCCCTGATGTGGATAACGACCCATTTTGGTAAATCGTAACGTTTCCTGCAAAAGGATTCAATTCTGTAGAACTAATGAAATCCCCGGCAACTTTTGAGGAAGAAAAGTCTGAAACTCCTGGAGGGCCTATTAGTGCAAAGGAAGCGGCTATCATTGAGAAAACTATGAATGCGGACACCGTTAATTTTATATTCATTGAATCCGGACATTTATTAGTATATATCAATTTTTCTTTTTAACTAAATTTCCATCATCATTTATCAAAATCATGTAAAGTTCAATGCATTTCCCGGTTAATTAATAAAGCTAGCATTTTGCCGTATAATTCAATGTCTGTTGTTAGCAACATTATCTCAATGGATTGTTTGTTTTGAATTTTACTTTTCCAATAATTTATACTAAATAATAATTAATTAGATAATTGAAACAATAGTTTTAGACAGCATGACCTTCTGTAAATCCCATATTCAAGCGCTTCATGTCCAGGCTAAACTTATTGACCCAGGTTAACACTGGTAGCTTTTTTTTGTATTTGCCGATGAGGCTGGGAGGCTGATGATCTATGCCAGACACATTCTCAAAAGATGTGAAAGTATTTTATCCGAAATTTAGCAAAGAAGAACTTGTTGAAAACCTGAAGAAGAGTTTCACGGAAATATCCGGTAATATCAGGGTAGATAGAGCTATGTTATTCGGTTCCTATGCAAAGAAAAAAAACACCGTTTAAGTGACATCGATATCTTCGTCGTTGTTGGTGATAATTATGGCATGGATTCCTATTGAATATGCTGGGATATAATTGGAATTCCTTAGGTTGAACTCCATATCTATTCTCTGTACGTGTTTCAAGCCATGAAGGAGGCGGAAAATTCATTCTTGAGAGAAGTTGAAAGATATGGCATTGATCTCATGGTTCCATAATGTTCCCGACCAGGCAACAGATATTATTCTTTTGCTGTCTGTGATGGAAGTTCTGACATGTTAGGTCATTTAAAAAATAAATGGAAGAAAGCTATTTTGCTAAAAAATTTAAATCTGAATGACAGGATTGCCATTTTCAGAATAATAATTTTAAGGGGAACTGACATCACAACTTAACGTGGAAAAAATGAAAAACAAAACCAGTATGGAAAAAAATGGTAATAAAAACGCTGTGCCAATAACTGTTGCTTACGGCGACGGGATTGGCCCGGAGATCATGGATGCAACCCTGAAGATTATCAAGGCAGGAGGAGCCAGCATTGACATTGAGACCATAACCATAGGAGAAGCAGTGTTCAGGAAAGGGATATCCTCCGGAATTGAACAGTCTGCCTGGGATTCCCTGAGGAGGACAAAGGTATTCCTGAAGGCACCCATAACTACACCGGAGGGTGGAGGCTTCAAGAGTCTCAACGTTACCGTCAGGAAAACACTTGGACTTTTTGCAAATGTAAGGCCATGTCTCTCGTATGATCCGTTCGTTGCGACAAAACATCCTGACATGGATGTTGTCATCGTTAGGGAGAACGAGGAAGACTTATACGGCGGAATTGAGCACAGGCAGACAGCAGATGTGATGCAGTGCCTGAAGCTCATATCCATTCCCGGATCTGAAAGGGTGATAAGATACGCATTTGAATATGCAAAGCGTTACAACAGGCATAAGGTAACATGCTTCACCAAGGACAATATAATGAAGATTACTGATGGTACCTTCCATAAAATCTTTGATGAAGTTGCAGAAGAATATCCCGAAATAGAACATGAACACTGGATTGTGGATATTGGAGCTGCGAAACTGGCTGATTCTCCCGAACAGTTCGATGTGATAGTAATGCCGAATCTTTACGGAGATATACTTTCCGATGTTGCAGCACAGATAGCCGGATCGGTTGGCCTGGCAGGAAGCTCCAACATAGGGGACGGCTTTGCCATGTTCGAGGCCATCCATGGTTCAGCCCCGAGAAGGGCAGGGCAGAACCTTGCAAATCCCTCCGGTCTCCTGTTGGCCGCTGTGCAGATGCTCGTCCACATAGGACAGGGTGATGTTGCAGCAAAGGTCCACAACGCATGGCTCAGGACCATTGAGGACGGAGTACACACATACGATATCTTTGATCCTGCAGTATCAGGGAAAAAAGTTGGAACAAGGGAATTTGCCGATGCAGTTATTGAACGCCTGGGGCAGGTTCCACAGAAACTGAAAAAAGTCAGTTACCCCGCGCATGGAACCCCGCTGGTCATAAAACTTGAAGATCGCCCAGTGCCCGTAAAGGAACTTGTCGGAGTTGATGCATTCATAGACTTGAGAGGATCAGCCAATGACCTGGGCGAGAAACTGGAAAAAATTGCAGGACCTGAATTCAG
>JAKARU010000052.1 GCA_021819225.1 Thermoplasmata archaeon | reverse complement strand
ATCCCATTATACAATCAGGACCTTGATGAAAACCAGCCAGAACCTGTCGGGAAATTCAGAAACCAGATCAAGAACGCAGACGGATTCATAATCGCAACGCCAGAATATGACTTTTCAATTCCAGGGGTTCTCAAGAACACACTGGACTATATCTCAAGACCACCACAGGATAATCCCTTCACAGGAAAGATTGGAGCGATAATGAGTGCATCTCCAAGCATGCTGGGAGGTTCAAGGGCACAGTACCACCTGAGACAGGTAATGGGGTTCATGGATGCAAGGGTCATAAACAGGCCAGAGGTATTCATAAGCTTTGCACATACAAAATTTGATGAAAACGGTCATCTAGTCGATGAAATGGCCATAAATCTGATAAAGCAACTCCTGAACAGGCTCGTTGACGAGATCAGGAAACAGAAAAACGCTAATAATTAAAATTTTGTTTTCTCACATTTCTATCTTATCAATTGAGTTCTGGTCAAATGCCATATAATCTTTTATGGGGATAAAATCGAGTGATGGCTTGATGTATCGCCATACGGCATCTTTCTTCTCATTTCCATTTATGTTCAGTGAATAGTAATCAGCCGTTCCCTTATATGGGCACTTTGATTTTGTTGGCGATTCCTTAAAATACTTGAGTTTTGCATCCCTTACAGGTATGTACACAGTATCTCCGTGTCCCTGCTCACTCAACATCAAAGCATCATCAGTTTCTGCAATTACCACGCCATCAGATGACACCTTGATATGTTTTTCAATGGTTTTTACCGTTATTTTATGATCATTCTTGTTATAATCAATCACTGTCCTTTCCATGTTGCCACATGCATAACATCGAAAATAAATTTTTTCCTGAAAAATTTAGAGCAAAGAAATAAGCAGTGCACCGGTAACTGATAGAATAATGCCGGACAGCTTCAACGAAGTCATTCTATCCTTGAAATACAGGAAACCTATAACAGCAAGCGTAGCAGGAATCATTGCAACTATTGCACCTGATACGATGAATACCCCAAGCTGGATAGAATATGAATAAAACACATTCCCCAGTCCATCGAGTAGCCCTGCCAGAAGTCCAGCATAAATGGATGAAATTTTCAACCGGGCTTTCTCAGGCGGATGCTTGAGATTCAAACTTATGATCAGGACAAAGGCAAAGCCAATTAAACGCCCCAAAAACAGGGGAAGGGCACTGTAGTGAATCAGGAGGATAGATTCAGAAAGTGGTAGATAGTATATTCCCCATGATACGTTTGCAATCCCGGCTATTATCAAAAATTTTCTCTTGGCTGGAGCATTCTGAATCGTAACAAGTACAGCTCCAAGAATTATAAGCAGGATACCTGCATACTCAAAATAATTCACCTCCTCCTTCAGGAAAAAAATTCCTATGAAAATAACAATGATCTGCTGTACGTTAAGAGTTACACCCGTACTCGATAAAGATTCCACACCGAGTCCACGATAGAACAGTAAATAACCTGTGCCAAGAAACACACCGGAAAATACGCCTAATAATATAACGTCGGGACTGAATGGCCAGCCACCATCAAGGAAAACGAAAACAAGGATAGGCAACAGTCCCATTCCCACAACAAAAACAGATATTCTGTCAGGTCCAAGATCATTGAGGCCCTTCTTGATCAGCGAATTTGAGCCTGTCCAGAGAAGAAGGACAAGGAATGGTAGAGAAAAAATAAACAGATCCATTTAACCCCGACACCAGATTCTGGGGAAGGACTAGGATGGTTAAAAAGTTATATTATTAATACCTCCTGAAGTATATATTTGAAAAATGGAACTGATAATATGGTAGTTAAATTATATTCATGGAATGTAAATGGACTTAGAGCTTCAATGGACCATGGTTTAATGGATTTTGTAGAATCGGTGAAACCGGATGTTCTCTGTATGCAGGAAACAAAGATAATGGGATCATCCCTTCCCGTTGAACTACTTTCGGCAGGATATAAATTGTATATCAATGAAGCAGAAAAAAAGGGATACAGCGGCACGATCACACTGACAAAGGTGGAACCACTGAGTGTAATGAAAGGCATGGGAAGCCAGAAATATGATGGGGAAGGGAGGCTGCTTACACTGGAATTCAGGGAATTCTTCCTTGTAAACTCATATTTCCCCAATTCAAGGAGGAATCTTGAAAGACTTCAGTATAAACTTGATTTCAACCGGGAATTTCAGGAATGGATAAAGGATCTGGAGAAGAGGAAGCCGGTCATAATATGTGGGGATTTCAACGTTGCGCACACCGAGATAGATATTGCAAGGCCAAAGGAAAACCAGAAGAACGCAGGATTCACAATTGAGGAGAGAACATGGATGGACAATTTTCTTGGTGATGGTTTCATCGATAGTTTCAGGATAACTCACCAGAATGAGGTAAAGTACTCATGGTGGTCTTATATGGGAAGGGCAAGGGAAAAGAATATAGGATGGAGAATAGATTATTTCATTATTTCCGCTGCCCTTAAGGGAAAGATGATTTCAGCAGACATAATGGATAATGTGAAAGGTTCAGATCACGCTCCAGTAACCATCTTCATGGATACTGAACTTTAATTTTAAATGAGGTAGATGTCCAAACCAATATTCTCTCATGCAAGGCTGGAGCCGTATGAGTTAATCTGTTCTTTCTGTTGCGTTCCACTTTTCAGCAACGGGCTCCCTTGTTAATTCTTCCAATTCCTTGCCAGACATTGTTTCAGTTTTCCCAAGCTCGCCTATCTGGTTCATTCTTCTAAGTGATGGCAGGACCCTGCTTTCACTGAATGAAATAAGCGAATTATAATCCTTTACGAGAGAATTTATATTTTTCCCAATCCTTTCAACCCGTTCATACATCCCGTTCATTCTCTCATAGATATTCCCGGATATTTTCACCAGTTCTCCAGAATTTCTCAGCATTGAATCTTCCTTCCATGACATCTGGATCACCTTCATGAGTGCAAAGAAGGTAAGTGGGGTGGCCAGTACTATGTTGTTCCATAGTGCATAATCCAGAATTTCTGGATCTGTTCCAATGGCACCGTTGAGCATGCTTTCATGGGGCAGGAACATTACTGTGAACTGGAATGAGCCTGGCACCTTCTCATAATATTGCTTAGAGCTCAGGTTCTTTATCTGTTTTTTCAGATCCGCTGCAAATTCCTTCATTATTTCAGATTTTTTTTCAGGATTCTCCTCTTCGAATGCTTCTATGAATTTCTTGTATGGGGCCTTAGAATCCACGATAACTTCCTTGGAACCCGGTAGGTGTATTATCATGTCTGGTCTCTCACCTCCGGTACCCTGTACCTGTTCCTCAAAATCTATGTGCTCTGTGAGTCCAGCATTTTCCACAATCTTCCTCAGTGTTATCTCTCCCCATCTACCTCTGGACTGGGAATTTTTCAACATCTGGTTCAGCGCAAGTGTCTCCTGTCTTATCCTGGATGTTGTCTCACCAATTGTGTCCAGGAAATTCCTTATATTTCCGTAATCTTCTCTCCTGATATTCTCTATCTTCTCTATCTGTTCCCTGTAATGTTTAAGTTCATCCCTCAGTGGGATGACCAGCGAATCAATTTCGGATTTCTTTTCATCAAATATGGATGCGGTATTGTATGAAACACTCTTCAGCAGATTTTCTGTCATTTTTATATTCTGCTCACTGGCCTCCTTCAGGACATCTACAGAAATTGACTTAATTATATCCCGATCCACTGAAAGGCTGGGTTTTTTCCTGAAATGGAGATAGAAAAGTACAGATGAAACAATGGCACCTGAACCAAATCCAGTGATGAAAACCACCAGCAAATCCATGGTATGACATGTGTATGACATTTAAATTATTATCTATTCAACGGACTCAGGAAACAATACGATGTCTGTATAAATTGAGTTTTGCTATTTCTATATTGTCTGCTAGAAATAATTTACCTTAACATATTGGGGTATTA
This sequence comes from Thermoplasmata archaeon, assembly GCA_021819225.1. Next base: position 1,934 of record JAKARU010000052.1, on the reverse strand, counting down.
CTATTTATTTATACGGCTTATAGAGAGATTATGGAAAGAGAGTATTCACCGGACTTACTGTTTATTGAATTAACAAAAGCGTGCGATTATAGTTGTGTACATTGCAGGGCCTCTTCCATCACTGAAGTCAGTCCGGAAGAGATGAAAGGTTATGAAGTCAAGAAATTGCTGGAAAACCTTTCTTCCTCAATGGATCGAATGCCACACATCATCTTTACAGGTGGTAACCCATTGCTTCATCCGGATTTCTCAAGCATCCTGCAGGATGCATCCAGACTGCGATTGAGTTTTTCCGTGAGCCCCTCAGCTGGAGACTTTATGACAGTGGATCAGATATTCCAGATGGAGGAATACGGTGTAAGTTCCATATCTCTTTCTCTTGATGGTATTCCGTCAACTCACGACCATATAAGGAACAGGAGGGGTTCGTTCAAGAAAACTGTAGAACTGGCAAGCCTGATCAAATCAGAGGGGATCAAGACACAGATAAATACCACTGTAATGGAGAGAAATATAATGGACCTGCCATTCATCTTTCATACCCTGAGGGAACTTGGCATAAACATATGGGAACTGTTCTTCCTGATAAAGACAGGAAGAGGCATTTCAGAGGAACCAATTTCATCACAGGAAATGGAAGATGTGCTCAAATACCTGTACATGTTGAAGGTAGCAGGCTGTTCCATAAGAACTGTAGAGGCGCCTGAAATAAGCAGGATAGAGATCGAGACCATACGAAAGGGATACATGGAAGGTGGAACGCTTCTCAATGCCCTGGCAGTGGAAACCAGGAAGCTCACTGGCATTGATATATTCGATCTGGAAATTCCGGAGCAGTACAATCCCAGAAGAAGAATCAGGACACTCTTCGTTTCTTCTACCGGTGAAGTCTCAGTATCAGGCCTCTTCAACCTGTCCATTGGAAATGTCAGGGAACAGAACCTGAAGGACATCATAAGGGCGAGCCATGTTCTAAAAGAGATCAGTGATACGGGGCGGCTTATGGGGAAATGTGCATCATGTGAGTTCAATGGAGTGTGTGGAGGATCAAGGGCAAGGGCATATGTAGAAACAGGCAATTTCCTTGAATCAGATCCATCATGTGCATATCTACCTCCAAATACCATAAAGGAAATCAGATAATTTAAGAAAACAGCGTGACTTTACATCTTCTTTTTATTAGTATATCATGGAACACGCAATTTAGCTATTTTCTGTAAATCTGTCTGTGGGTACACAGTATTTTCATATGTACACAATGTATTTAGAGAGAAGAGTTTGTTAGTGTGGGTGCACTATTATCTGTGATGGCAATTGCCTTTCAACCAAATCAGGGGAGAGATTTACATTTAGGGGACGTACTCATCACCAATTTCAGTTCCGACTTGTATGGGCAGCTTCTAAGCATACAGTCCGGTATATATTCACTATCCATGAAATATCTAGAAAGTGGAAATAAAACATTAACAACCCTTGGCATCTATTATCTACTTACAGCGCAATCGTTGACTTCTTTTATAAAAATTACACCAGACCACATTCTGAAACAAAAAGTAGTTATGACAGGGGTATACCTTATTGATGGAAACTTGGCTGCTTGCCTCGCAGAAATTGCATCATTAGGCGTCACAGGCATAGGTCTTGTTGCTGCTGCAGTCGCTTGTTTTTCTGGAGACATATTTGGGTGTATTGCTCTGTATGCGATTATCAATATTCTGCCAATAGCAGAGGCCATTCTACTAACGCAGGATTGTTAGGTGGTCTTACTTGAAAAATGCTAAATTCTTTAATAAATTTTACACAATATCAGAGGCTCTCGCAAGTATTTCATTACTATCGGTATTATTCACCATATTTAAGAACTTAAATTTGGAAAGCATTGTTCTATTCTTTTTACTGATTGGGCTTTTCTTGCTTTTGTTTATGAATAGTCT
>JAKARU010000051.1 GCA_021819225.1 Thermoplasmata archaeon | reverse complement strand
ACGCCGTAAAGAGTTGGATTTCGAGAGTTGCAAAACTTTATAACGATCCAGAAATTGGAATTTTTAGGCTCTCATACTTTGAAGGGATAATAAGATCTGCAGATAGAAGAGCAAGTGGGGGCCTTTCATGAAAGTTTATGTGTCAAATTGCAAAACTGAACCATTTGGCTCTGCCTTAAAAGCACTTGGAGTTTTTAAAATACTTGGTGAACAAAAAGACCCGGATATTGAATCTTATTGGGAAAATGGAGAATTGATTATTAACACAGCCCTCACGAAAGATGAAATTGTAGATTTCTTCATGAGAGAATATTCTCCAACACCAATACTTGCTCCATGGCTTGGCCAGAGTGGATTCTGGTCTGCTTATGAAAGTCCCTCTTTAAAATCGATTATGGAATCGGGAGAGAGCCGTTTCGAAACCTTTCGAAAAAATGTCGAAAAAATCCGGCTTATAATAGCTCAAATTGCGGATGAACAGGGGATTACACAATCTGATCTTCAGGACGAAGGAATATCAAAAAAATTCAGAAACAAGAATAAGGTAAGGTTGGTAACAATGTGCAGAAACCAGCTTGAGGACAGCTATGTATACTGGTCTGATGCTGCAGTCGTAATTAATGCGGAAGGTACTCCTAAATACCCCCCCATAAATGGATCTGGAGGAAATGATGCAAGGCTGGAGTTTACCCACACATTTGCAGATATGGTTGCAGATATGCTTTTAAAACTGGATTATGAACATAATTATAGTATATCGTATAGTCTCATAAGTAACTCATTATTTGGAACGTATACAGACAATCTCAGAACCAATATAAGTGTTGGAAAATTCATGCCGGGTCTAACTGGGGGTTTAAATCAGGGAGAAGGAATTGAAACAGATAGCGCAACTGTAAATCCATGGGATTTTATATTTTTTATGGAAGGCACCACCGTATGGACAAGTGGGCTTGGTAAGAAGAATGAGGCAAACTCAGTGCCTATAAGCCCATTTACCGTGAAACTTAGCTCTCCCTATTCATCTGCTGACCCCTCTGACGCAAAGTCATTTGAGCTGTGGTTTCCAGTGTGGAAGAATCCAGCGACTTTGGATGAAATAAAAATCGTATTTAGAGAAGGAAGGTCTGAGATTGGAAGAAAAACTGCATCTACCGGGCTTCAATTTGCAGAATCTGTAAATTCCCTTGGAGTTGATCGTGGGATTGATGAGTTCATTAGGTATTCACTTTCAGTAAAAAATGGTCAGGCCTCCTTTTTAATACCATTGGGACAGTATAAGGTAAAGATGAACAAATATCCGGAACTTTTGCTTGGTCTTGATCCATTAATTTCAAGCATAGACCTTTTTTTAAGAAAAAATGGGGGGGATTTACCGCCTTCATTTAAGAAAGCTCGTAATGAAATTGAAAAATCTGTATTCGATTTTACAGTTAACAGTGATAAATATAATGCTAAAAATGTTATCATATCTCTCGGTAGGTTCGAACGCCTGCTTTCTAAACATTTCTCAATTGTTTCAAAGACAAATTTGTCTCCTTTGGGAGGACTTGACCCGAAATGGCTTAAAGCCATGGATGACAAATCAATTGAAATGAGAATAGCTCTTGCTATTTCATCCATTACATATTCAGAAAAAGATATTGAAGCTAGAAAAAAATTAGGAAGCATCAGAACAAATATAGAATCTGTCAAAACCGGCACCGGGCTGGAATGGTCAAAAGAAAGCCCAGAATTTTCATGGGTTGGAGCAAGCCTTTATGAAAAAATGGTCAATACACTGTTTAGGAGGCTGTTAAGTGCAGAGAAAAACAACCTGCATGATCTTCCACTCTACAGCAAGATAAAACTTTCCACTTCCGAAGTTTCTGAGTTTATTCGAGGAAATTTTAATGAATTTTTAACTGAAGATCTCATCTTTGGTCTACTTTTAATAAACAACCATAATGAAGACTTTTATAATTACGCATTTGATATTATTGGAAAGGAGGAATCACCCACGATTAAACCTTCCGATTTTGCACTTTTGAAATTAACATTTTTGCCGGAAGATATAGGAATTGGATTTGATGAATACGTCCATGTAACTCCAGAACCGGCAATAGTCTCCCTGCTTAAAGCAGGCAGAGTGACAGAGGCATGCATGATTGCCAGGAATAGATTGCTTACAAGTAATCTAAAACCGATCAATACAATTTTCCCTAATTTAGGACAGAACCATGGTATGAAACTGGCGGCGGCACTTCTGCTGCCCGTTGAACAGAAAGATGTGAAGGAACTTGCATTGATAAAAAACAAAGGAGACAAAAAAAATGAGTAAGAAGTACTATGAACTTGAAGAATACCCGAGAATATTGATAGAGAGTAAGCTGAAACCCGTGCAGGGAGACCGTTTTCAACCTGCTAGTTTTTCCAATCTGGGAAACAGTGTTTATGAAAGACCTGACGGGAAAGAAATGGTTCTGGTGGATACCGCCCAGTCCGTAGCAAATATGCTGGAATCTACCATTTTAAGCGATGATGGAGTTAATGTGAAGAAGGAGCTGGAAGGGATATCCTACGTAGTATCAGAACTTGAACTGAATCACAAGGATGGCAAGTCACAGCTCAAAACCCGCACAAGCTCTTTGATAGAACCGCACAGGATAAATTCCCCTTATATAATGTTTGATCACCCAGAATTCCAATCTAAGCTTGTGGAGCGTGCCGAATATTCTAAGGGGACATTGATAAACTGGAAAAAGATGGGGGAAACCCTTTTTTATTTTGATATAAACTCTCTCCTGCATGGAACTTTTCTTTCAAACCTTAAAGACGGAGGTAGATTCCGGGTACCAAGAATAATGAGCGGCTTTATAGAAGCTGAAAACGTGAAACGTGTTTTGTCGGGAGGAGTTAAGAACTCGTCATTGAATGATCCAAGAGGCGAAGTGGTAGTGGAAGGTCACCAAAAAGACAAGGTCTACACAAGTGTTCCTTATACAAGAACCGAGTTCACAGCAGAAGCCATTTCTGCCTACTTCAACGTTGATCTTTCCCTGATCTATGGATATGGGATGAACGAGGCGGCCTCCAGACTCCTGATTTCACTAGCTTTATACAAGATAGTCACCTTATTGAAGAATGGTATCAGACCAAGAACCGCCTGCGATCTTATAGTTGAGAAAACAACAGTAACCTATCCAGAAGAATTCGTTCTTCCTTCACAAAAAGAACTGCTTGAGGAAGTAAAGAAGAACATAGTGGAATGCCATAAACGCGGTCTTTTCCCGGAACCCCCTGTGACCGTCATGAATACTAAGGTTCTGATAAAAGCCAAATCCAATGATGAATCTGAGAGCGAAACTGAATGAGGTGGTATTACGATTGCGATTAAGATAAATTTCCTGACAGGTAAATACCATGCAAATCCATGGGGAAGACATGTCAGGGAAGCGGCTGTTGAATGGGGACCATCTCCCTACAGACTTATCAGAGCCCTTATTGACACTAAGTTCAGAAAGACTCCCGAAATGGATAATAAATTGTTCGAAAATATACTGGCAAAACTAAGTTCTTCACTGCCTTTATTTCATCTTCCGAAAGCCTCGTATTCGTATTTGGATATTTTTAAAAATGTAAATAAATTTTCAGAGCCTGAAAGGAAGGAAGAAATGTTTGATGCTTTTGTAGTTGTAAATCCAAATGATGCCTTATATATCAAGTGGGAAGCACCGACTTTAACTGAAAATGAAGAGAGAGGTCTGGCGGATCTGCTCACTAAAATAAATTTCCTTGGAAGAAGCGAATCATGGGTAAAAATGGAGTTATCTGATCCTCCGTCAGATACCGGATGGAATTCGTTTCCTTCAACACTGTCACACGATCCAGAAAATAATGAGGTGATAAAAGTAGCTGTTCCTGTTTCAAGAGAAGATTACGAAATTCAAGTAAAAAATAAAGAATTTACCTGGTTTGATGGACTGACAATGGGCACAACTGAACTTCTAAAGAAAAAGATTGCAATTTCTCCTGCTATGAAATTTGAAAACTACTGTGTCAGGCGTGATAGGTTTGAAACTGCTCCAATCCAGTCCGACAGAATAGACCATCCGGAATTCAATGCCATCCTTTACGAGATTGAATCTAAACTTCCTCCAAGAATAACAGATTCAATAGTAATAGGGGATCAGATACATAAATCCCTGATGTCCCGTTACAGAAAAGTAACCGGAAATTCTCAAATTTCCGCTCTTATCAGCGGAAGGGACCAAAACGGAAATGCCCTCAAGGGCCATCGCCACATATTTATAATGCCTCTTGACCTTGATAAGGACGGAATTCTAGATCATGTGCTTATAGAGGCGAAGGAAATATTTGATGAGAATGAAGTTAGAACCTTAAGTACGCTTAAATATCTTTGGCAGAGAAATGGAGAAACCATAAGGTTTATACCAGTCCAGTATGGCATGAGTGATGATATAATTTTACCTCATCGCCCTATTCGGGAGGGCTTGGTTTTTCTAAGTGAAACTCCGGTAATCCTGACCAGACATTACAGAAAAGGGAGAGGTGACAAGCTAAATTGGATAAAAGAAGAACTGAAGCATGAAGCTCTTAATCAGGGACTTCCACAGCCTGTTTCTGTTTCATTTATTGAGAGGCTGGATAGAAAGGGTCACAGTTTTGACTGGATTGAATTTAGAAGGAGCCGGAAAGGAGATCCTGATCAATTAGGATATGGATTCAGGCTAGAATTCGAAAAACCAGTTAATGGACCAATTTCCATGGGATATGGATCACACTATGGACTTGGACTGTTTATGCCGGAAAGGGCAGCAAATGACAAACAATGATGGCCACAGTGATGATATTCCGGATTTGCTTCCTGTCAGGATGCTGAATGAATTCTCATTTTGTGAGAGATTGTTTTACCTAGAATGGGTCCAGGGTAATTTTGAAGATTCAGCCGATACAATAGAAGGAAGAATGACCCATAGAAATGTTGATAAAATTTCCGGAAATTTGCCTGAAAACGATTCCATAGGAACTGACGATGATTTCCATGTTACCTCAATTCTTCTGTCTGGCAACAAATCCCGACTTATTTCAAGACTTGACATGATTGAAGTAACAAATGGGCATGTTTCACCTGTTGAATATAAGAAAGGAATACCAGCCAGTTCCGGGGACGGAGTCTGGAATTCTGACCGCATTCAAATCTGTGCCCAGGCTATAATTTTAGAAGAGAATGGGTATAAATGTACAGAAGGAGTCGTTTACTATTCTGCTTCAAAGAAGAGAATAATTGTTCCCATAACACGAGATCTGATTGAAGAAACACTTCAACTCAGAGATAAGGCCCTGCTGTTGGCCAGGTCGGGAAAAATTCCAAGTCCTCTCGTTGACAGCCCCAAATGTCCTGGTTGCTCACTTGTGGGTATATGTTTACCCGATGAAACGAATTCTTTTACGGACAAAAATATTTACGGCGCAATTGATGAACCTAGAAGACTTTACCCTGCACGGGATGACGCTCTTCCGGTTTACGTACAGGATCAGGGGGCTTACATATCCAAGAAAGGTGAGGAACTAATCATTAAGGTTAAAGATAAACCAGTTGACAGCGTCAGACTTATGAATGTATCCCAGGTGTCGCTCTTTGGGAATGTACAGATTTCTACACAATCCGTGCATGAATTATGCAAGAGAGGCATACCTATCAATTATTTTAGCTATGGAGGTTGGTTTTATGGTTTTACCCAGGGCATGGGGCATAAAAATGTTGAACTCAGGGACAAACAATATTCTGCCTCAAAAGATCCTATTATCTCCCTGGATATTTCAAAGAGCTTAGTCAATGGGAAAATACGAAACTCGAGAACTCTCTTGAGAAGAAATTCAAAGATACCGGTTGAAAGTGCCCTGAAAGAATTGCAAAAATGGATTAATTCTATAAACAACGCAGAGAATTTTAAAGAATTGCTGGGAATAGAAGGGATGGCTGCCAGAACATATTTCATGCATTTCAATGACATGATAAAAACCAGAAACGGTGGATATAAATTTGACTTTGAATCCCGGAATAGAAGGCCA
>JAKARU010000050.1 GCA_021819225.1 Thermoplasmata archaeon | reverse complement strand
TGCCAGATGCTTCCAGTCAACGCTCTCATGCCTGAAAACCTTCTCAACGGAAAAAACAGCTGTCTGTGGTGAAGGATTTTCATACAGGTACCGGATCGTGGATACAGTTGTATGTGTCCTGAGCAGAAGTCTTCTTGCCTCGTCCTCGTTGAATTTATAGCCCCATCCAGTATAACCCGGTATCCCATTTTCATGCGTTTCAGCGATCTTTTTTAGTATTTCCGGATGCTCGAAATCCGGTTTTCTGTCGGAGGAAAGATAGAAAGTATCCTGGAGATCTCTTGCCGGGTGATCCTGCGGAATAAAAAGTGCGTCCATATTCCACCCTGAATACTCTACATAATGTCCCGTCATCTCAGTGAAACCCATTTTCAGAAAGATACTTCTTATCTTTCTTACCAGAAGGGAAAGCGGATGATAATATGCTGTGAACTTCTTTTCTGATGGGGCATTAAGGTCATATGGCCTGAAAGCTTTTCCAGTAAAATCATTGGATGCTATCAGTTCAGATGTAACTGATTCAATATAATCCATCGATGTATCCAGGTCCACGCTCTTTCCCTTATCAGTTAGCGTTACAAACCGTCTGTTTTTCACCACAGGCAGAATCAGACCCTCCCTGTGTGAAAGGTTCTCAATCTCTTCGGTATTGACTGTTTTGCTCTCAATCGATTTCAGCGTTTCCTGTCTCTTAATCAATTTCTCTTCAACCGGCTGCATATCCTGGAATGCATGGATCTTTCCGGAGGAAGGCTTAATGCCAAACTTGGCCAGCTGCGCAAGTGCTATCCTGAGATCATCAGGACCTAAAATTTCAGACATCTCCTTCAGCGTGATTTCTTTCCTGTCTTTCAAAACCTGCATTGTCCTTAATTCAGGCAAACCACTTTCCAGATATTTCTTTCCTTCTGGACCGTACTTCCATCCCTCTTTGTCTGATTTAATATCGAGGGTAACGTAGCCCTTGGACTGCAACCATGATAAAGCGCTTGCAATCTCTCTTCCAGACATACCTGATATTATTATTGTATCCTCCGGAGTGTTTTCAAGATGATTTTCCCTAATATATCTGAGTAATGTTAATTCGCCCTTGCTTAATTCCATCTAAGCGTAGTATGGAAATCTATATTATAAATATACATCAACTTGCGTGTTCAACCACGGATAGATACTTTCCCTCGATGTTATTGTAGGATTCAACAGTTTGAATTTTTATTCCATTTTTAACCAATAATTCAACAATATCAGAATTTTCAACCCCATCAGTCTTTGAAACAAGTATGAGATTTTCCTTGAATGAGTATGAGCCAAATTTGGAAAGATCAGGGATATTGCTGATTCTGCCACTCACTGATATGCTGATGGTTTCATTTGTGCTATCATTCAAGGAATCATATTTCTGAATTCCATTTTCCATAATTATTACTCTGTCACAGAGCTCCTTGGCTTCTGATATTATATGCGTGGAGAATAGTATTGTCTTCACCTTTCTTAGATCAAGTATGAGTGAACCCAACTCCTTCATACCTTTTGGATCTAGGCCAAAAGTTGGCTCATCAAGTACTAAAATATCGGGATCACCAGCTAATGCGAGAGAAAGACCAAGTCTCTGTTTCATACCACGTGAATATCCGCCTGTACGCCTGTCAAGGTATGTATTGCAACCAGTTAATTTTGAAACCCTCTGAATCTCAGTTAAGGTATCTATTTTGGATAAACCACGGATCCTGCAGGCAAATTCAAGCGTTTCGTATCCTGTGAGGTAGGTGTAGAATTCAGGTTGTTCTATCAGGGATCCAACAAATCTCATCGCCTTTTTTGGCTCCTTTACTACCTCAATATCGTTGACAAGTACTTCCCCAGAGTCAGGTCTAAGAAGGCCTGTCAGTATCTTCATCATTGTTGTTTTACCCGAGCCGTTTGGGCCAAGTATGCCAGTGCTTCCGTGATTCACAAAAAAGCTTAGATTATCAAGTGCCTGGATGCTGCCAAATTTCTTAGAAACAGATTTGAATGTTATACTGCTCATTTTATCTCTCTCCTATCAAAAATCAATAATGATAAGGCAAGTGCAACGAACGTATACAACAGCATTACAGAAACATCGAATATAATCATAGAGGAAGAAGCGGGTGCAATTGAAAATGAGGTCGTAAAAGCGAAGGGATCTATGTTTATAAAGACTTCAAGAATGATATCTGCTGCGTTGCTTAAAAGTAGTGCGGGTGTAAAGTTGTAGAGGAATTCAAATATGAGATTAACCGCATTGAATACAAGAAAATAGAGCAAAAAAACTGTAATATATGCATATAGATTTTTGTTATAAATGGCGCTGACAAGGAACGTAATGGAAAGTATTGCGAGACCAAATACCAGTGAAAGACCCAGTGATAGATAGAATGAATAGCCTTCCAGTGAATGGAAGATGTACAGGTAATTCAGGTACTGGCCGGCACCAAAAATTAACAGCACAAGTGCGGTGGCTGTAAGAGCTGCGAAGAACTTTCCAAGATGAAGGGTGTACCGGCTTACAGGTAGTGGAAATACATTAAACGCTGTTCTATTCTCTATTTCAGATGAAAGCGCAGGGGAACCGAAGAAAACTGCTGAAAAAACGGGTAAAAGCTCAAGGACAATGCTCCAAATATAATTGAATGCACTTTGAACCAGTGAAGGAGAAGGATGGCTCACAAATCTGCCAAAGAAAGCAGGAAGTTTGCTATGATACCGCAGCGAAAAATAGGTAAAAAGTGCAAGTATAAAGAAATCAAGGAAGAGCATCAAGTAGAAGCTCTTTGATCGGTAGTAATTCTTAAAATAGTGGGAATATACGGTTGCAAAAGATCCCGTTGACAAATTAACCAACTTCAGACTTCATCATTTGGGAAAGGCTGTTCATGGATGAAAGCGGAATTACTGCATTGAAGGTCACCATAGAATTATCTATGCTGTAATTTAGAGAAGTTGAGATGTTCTTCATTGCCGAAACAACTACCTGAAGGAAAAAGGTTTCGTAAGTTACAGAGGTGAAATTGACATGTGAATTAATTGTCAGGTTTCCACCTGCAACTGTTACATTTGCGGTTAGTAAGTTGAAAATCTTATTTGTCTGGTGATAGTAAATTGATATATTGGCAGAGGGATCCATAAATCTGTTATAATTGATGCCTGATTTCGCATGCTCAGCAAGGATTCCAGCATGAACTCCGCCCAGTCCGCCTAAGAGAATGAAAGATGTACCCACGGATGAAAGATATATCTCCAAATTCCCGCTTGAATTCATATTTGACAGGTTGTTCATAATAGAGTAATTGGTAAAGTTATAGCTTTGGTTGAACGCGTATAAAGAACTGATTTTTGATAGCAGAAATGACTGATTCAATTCTATAGCAAAAATTTCGAAACCGTAATAACTTCCAACTGACTGTATCTGATACTCGTGTGAATTGTTGGTCTTTGTATAATTATTTGTAGAGTTCAAAGACTGGAAAAACTGTGTTTCGCTGATGCTGGCAAGTATGCCGATTGAGTTGTTTGCCCCAAAAGCTATGTAATTAGCCGACGAGTTGTGAATCTGCACCACAAATGTAGAATTGGCCGGGACAAACTGGGTCATGCTGGGACCACTCGCGCCAGCATAATTTGTGTATGCTTCATAACCAGATGCAGCACCACCCAAAACGATGAAAGAAACAATAATGACCTTTATTATAATTGGATTCATAAATTAGATATCAAAAACGCTTATTTATGCATTTATCCAAAAATTTTGTAGGACATTTTAAGACAATAACCGAAAACATTCCCTGTATCAAGGGGTAAACTAATTGATAGATCGATCTTTATTATTTAATGATAGTCTACCCTAATTCTTAAGTCTCACCAATCCACGTAATTATTCACAATGGTGTAATCAAAAAACTTTCTTCATTTTTCCCTTTTTAATTTGCTTGTAGCGTAAAGGTTTAATTACGCCTTTCAATTGAACATTGTTGCCCGATATTTTCTCTATTTTGGATAGACCAGCCGAAAAGGACGTACTCGAAGATCCAGATAAGATGGTAATCTCCTTCATCTCGACCGATCTATTCTCATTCAGGACGCTCGAAAAATCAATTCTGAGCATAGACAGGATAGGCGAAGAGGTAGGAAAGAAATATGAAATCCTCATTGGTGCAAAGAATAACAGCAGGTATGATTCCTTTCTTTTTCGTGATCTCGAAAGAAAAATCGAGCCACTTTCCATAATAAGAATTGACACACCAAACGGCGGCATGGCTAAAAGAATTGCAACTAACCTGTCAACGGGTGAATTTCTGGTTTTTTTCGATTCGACCATTTCTTATGATCTGGACTTCGCTGACCTGATATCCAGTTATATTAGATCTGGAGAGAAGAGGATACTGCTTTCAGATTTTATGATAATTAACAGAGATGTATTAATTCACAGTGGCGGCTACAGGGATCTTTCGATCTCTGAAGACATAGACCTGCTCTCCAGGACATCCTTATACTCAAACATTATTGCTTTCCCGGTTGTTACAATGAGAATGATTCTCAACCAGGCGGTTCCTCTGCCAGCATTGAATAGATCAGAGAGAGACAATTTCTTAAAGGTCGGCCTGAGGGCAAACGGCGCATTTAAAGACCAGATACTCGCCTGTAACTATTCAATCCAGGATGTTCTCAATATGATCCCGAAGAACAAGGCAAATAAAATCACAACGAAACTTGAGGTTTTCCTTGCCTACCTTAGATCTACTTTCTCAAAAACCAGGCCTGTAAAGATGGGACAGAACAATTATTTGATGTTAATGGATAAGTTACTTGAATCAATTATTCTATCTGACTTCAAAAAGTTTGATGACTTCAGGGCTAAACCTCTCTTGAGGCTGTCGTCTGAACAGTATAAATACCTCGAGAAAAGCAGCAAGTCCTGGAATAGCAAATCACTTGAAGGAATCGTAGTTATAGATTGATTGGTGCGCGAGCGTTGATTACCAACCAAAAAATATCAGTTGGTCCTCAGATCTATTCTCCAAATGAGATTCATTGTGAAAAGGTAGTTAAATGGAAGCGCAGCCACAGCACCTACAAAGTTTCCGATGAGTGGATTGATCCCCACAAAATAATAAAGAATTAACTGGATCGTGTATGCGATAAGATTGCCTAATGAATATATAGCCTCATATCCAAGCAACCTGATAGCTGTTATCCTGGCACCTTTTGGGTGAAAACCATGATTTCTTGTTGTCCAATTGTCGTTGAGGTAAAATCCCAATGCAATGCTTAAAACAGCCGAAAAAAAATCAATTTCGATTAACCATTTATACCCGGATATTGTCAGACCTACATAAATTATAAGCTCTGAAAACAGGAAGGCTACAAGCCCGGTCGAGATGAATTTAGTGAAGCGCTTCCAGTTTTTCCTGGCAACAATCTTAATTTCGTTTATCAGGCTGAATTCCCTTCCTTCTTCCCCAAACGATCATTTCACTTCCAATATAATTGACCGCAAATGCGAGCAGTATTCCGACTATATTCGCAATCAGATAATGTGTGACTTCAGCCAGTTTCAGAAGAGTCAACAGATTTATTATACCACCTGGCAGTGCTATAAGGTTATATCTAGATACCCCCCTGAATAAAGTCCCAACGCTTCTGCCCTTAAATGTCCACAGGTGGTTTAACAGGAAATTTGAAAGTATAGAGGATTCAATCGATATGATACCGGCATATAACAGGCTCAGCGGTGTAAAGGTATGCAGGGCAAACAGAAGCCCTTCATTAACTAGTATCCCGGTCAGCCCAACCACTATGAACTTTAACGGTCTGAATTCTGATAAAAGTAATAATAAACCAATAAATTTTAAATTTTCACCCATTGTTAACTTACTCTGTCCCAGATAACGTTCTCCAAAAACATACGGTACTTCCGAGACCTTTCTATCGGGCCCGCCCTTCACAAGCACCTCCAGTAGAACTTTATATCCCTTGGACTCAATCTTTTTCCCATCAAGTATATCCTTCCTGAAGATGAAGTATCCAGACATGGGGTCCTTGACGTTTCTCGTTTCACGGAGTATTGCATGTGCCAGAAATGTGGCACCCTTTGATACAATCTTTCGGAAGAAACTAAATTTACCGGAACTACCCTCTGATATATATCTCGAGGCAATTATAATATCATTTCCGCTCTTTGCCTCATTGAGCATCTTAACAAGTGTTTCAGGTGGGTGCTGCAGATCGGCATCCATAATTGCAACATACTTTCCATTGGCAACCTTCAAGA